>CAJXDX010000005.1 GCA_913052275.1 uncultured Pseudomonadota bacterium
TCTGCTGCAAGCCCGAAGTGTCCCTTGTTTGCAGTCAGGTACACTGCAAGAGGCAATGCACGCAGCAACAGGACCTGAAGTTGTTCAAATTGCGGAAGATCCTGAATTTGCTCTATAACCGCGTTGAACTGCCGTGGATCAACTAATTTAGCAAGCGGAGTCCTGACACCGAACCTGAAAAAAGTTTGCTGCAGTTTTCTCAGTTTCCTGATATCCGGAATGTCATGCGCACGAAACAGTGCAGGCATTTTGTTTTTCACGCAGTGGAGGGCAATGGTCTCATTTGCTTCCAGCATAAACTGTTCTATCAGCTTCATGGAGCAGGACTGGTAGCTTCTCCCTACTCCAACCATTTGCTTGTCTGCATCATACTCAAAGACTTCTTCCGCAAAGCTGAACTGCACTGCGCCCCGCTGAATTCTTTTGCGTTCAAGTATTTTGGCGACTTTATGCATTCTGCGGATATTCGATTTTAATTTCGGTTCACGAATTGAAGAGGGTCGTCCTTCAATTAAATCTGCCACGTCTTCGTAAATCAAACGTGCACGGCTGCGAATTATGCTTTCTGAAATTGAATAGCCTGTGACATTTCCTTCCGGGCTGATTCTCATTTCACAGGTCAAAGTCAGACGGTTCACATACGGACGCAGACTACATAAATTGTTGGAAAGAACTTCAGGCAGCATAGGAACAGCGTGAGTTGGGAAATAGACGCTTGTACCTCTCATCAGGGCTTCCTTGTCTACAGGGTCATTCAGCTGCACATAGTGCGCAACATCCGCGATGGATACAAACAAGCGGAATCCACCGCTGGACTTACTGTCAGGAATTACACAGACAGCGTCGTCAAAATCTCTCGCGTTTTTTCCGTCGATGGTTACAAAATCCAAATCACGCAGATCACGCCGTCCTGATGCTGCATCATAACGCACCTGAGTTGGAAAATTATTTACATAGTCCAATGTCTCCTGAGGAAATTCTGTACGGATCATGTTTTCCTTGAGAATCAGTTGGAAACCAAGCTGATGATCATTTGTATCATTCAGTGCCCGCAATACTCGTCCGCATGGGGCAGGATATTTTTTGCTGGTTCTCCTGCTTTCTTCTAATATTTCCGCTTCAATCAGCGTTCCTGATTCAAGTTCCGGAAGATCATCTTCTTGGGCAATCCAGAGAAATGGCAGCCCAGAATCGAGATTAACCGGCACTGCTACAGTTGCGTGTCTTGTTCGTTTTAGACGTGCCAGGATTTCCCTTGATGCGCGTTCTAAAATTCTGATGACAGTTCCTTTACGTTTTCCGCGAAACCCACGTTTACTGTAGATCTCAATTTCCACGAGGTCACCTTCCATGGCGAAGCCCTGTTCCTTCTGACCGATAAAAACGTCGGACCGGCCACTGCCGATGGCAACAAAACCAAATCCTTTCTGATTGCGTGTGAAGATACCCGTTTCAGTAATTGCTGAACTGCTTTTCCGACGCTTTGCCGGCCTTTGAACCCTGATCAACTGATCTTTATATTTTTTTATTTTACTTTTAACAGGTACTCTTATAACTGTTGCGGCATCCTTTTCCATGGACAAAAAGTAGCGGCTGCCCTGCTTGTCGATTTTTCCATCCTTAATCAGTTTTTGTAATTCTGCTTTTAGTTTTGCAGTTGCAGATTTTTTAAGTCCAAGCGAACCGCGAATCTGTTTTGCCGACATGGAATCCATGTTTTTTTCCAGCATCCGCATTATAGATTTTTTATGCGATTTCATCTTACAGGATGTTTTCTTTGCGCAGCTTAGCCAGGTGGGATTCAATATTCTGCATTGCAGCGGGATGCAGGCGGTGATCTGTCTCAGAATAAAGTTCCATCAGGATTTCCTGCTTGGACTTTCCTGATCGATGTAATTTGAGGATTTGTGATTCGCGCTGGAGACGGTGTTTTAGAGTTTCTTCCAGTCGGTGAGTGGTTCTCATTGGAATCCCATGAGAGGGTATGATCACTTCTGGACTTAGCGAAATAACTTTTTTTAGTGTGTTAAAATAGGTTGCCATATCGCCTTCAGGTGATGGGATCACAACAGTCCCGATTCCCTGTATCAGGTCTCCCACTAAAAACCAGGCCATTGAATCCGGAGCCAGTCCCAGGTGTCCGGAATCATGTCCGGGGATTTCATACACTCGCACAGCTGATCCATGCCAGCAGGTAACCTGCTGGTTCTCAGATACGGTTTGCAGCTCAATATTCTCAAAGTATTGCTGGCCGAATTTAGCGGTTAGACGCTGCAGAGTGTCCTGACTTAGAATGATTGGAATCCGCAGTTCACGTGCAAGCTGATTGGAAAGCTGGTGGTGATCAGGATGGTGATGTGTTAGAAATATTGCGTCCGGCACACTGTCTTGAATTGTGGTGAGCAAACGCCGGTATTCTTCTTCTGAATTTGGTGAGGGGTCAATCAGCAGTTTAGCCGAATCTTCATCTCCAAGAAAAATGGCATTGGTCCGACTTGCAGGAGGAAGAGTCACTGACCGCACAGGAAGCAAGGTGATTCCATCCAGCATTTCCAGGCTGGGAACCCTGTTATCCTCATCATACCTCTCTGAAAGATCACCAAGTGCTTTTGCCTGTGGATCTTCAACCAGCCCTTTTAAAACCCAGCGGGTCGGGGGAACCATCAGGTTTTTGCCTTTACTGAAAGCATCAAGTACATTTTCAGGAGTGCTCCAGAAACTGCTGGCAATTTCTCCAGAATCAGCTTTAAAGCGAACTATTTTTTTCAAGTCAATTCGGTAAAACCATGTTCTGAAACGAAATGGAGCAAAAACCGGTGCAACTGCTTCAGCAAGCTCACTGATTGAAAGTACTTCATCCTGCAGAATTCCTTTTTCAATGTCATAACCAAGTTCCTCCATAACCTCCCTCTGTATTGCACGCATCCTCCGGGGATCATGATCAGAAAGAATTCTTGTTTTAAAGGGAACAGAAGATTCATCATTATCAATTTTGCCGCCCGGAAAGGCATGATATCCTGGAAAGGCAAGCAGGTACGGCTGACGCTGGACTGCAAAAATTTGTTCCTTATGCATGAACAATACTGAGACGGATTCAAGAGGTTTTGGATTTTCCATCATGTTTTGTTGCTGCTTCCTTTTATCGCGCTTAGTATTGCCTGCTCTCCGTGTCTTATAATTTCTTCGTTGGCTTTTATAACACGTATTATGTGCGGAGAATATTTTTCTATAAAGATAAACAAAAAGTCACATGCACTACCCGTCAGCTGGTATACACCGCGTCTGTACCATGCGGCTTGTACTGAAAAATGCTGATCCATCAGTTTCTGATTGCATAATTTACCTATGCTGTTTGTGAATTTAAGATCAACAATTTTCATGGAATCAGCATCATACCAGTCCATCCTTGCCTTGCAGTCCACACCCAATTCTGCATCCTCCCAGAACATTGAAACTTCTGTCTCGCCATGCTTCCAAAACTGCATTATTTTAGGATTAATATGGAAAACCTTGCGGATTTTTTGTAATTGTTCCCATTCAGTTGAGGCGAGTACATTTTTTCCTGAGTGAAGCTTACAAAATTCTTCCCAGCTTTTTTCCCCATTTTTTCCGCGCCTGCTCAAAGTTTTTGGAGCACAGACATAGAGTTCTTCAAACTTATGGGGTTCCAGCAGGAGACAGTGTCCGGCGTTTCCAAAATTCATTGCCTGCTGAATTTGGTATCCTTGCTTTTGTTTTGAAGGTGATGAAAGCAGTTGCTTGAGTTTTGACTGGTTCAGTCCAGGCAGTGTCTGGTATTCCTCAAAAGGCAGGCTGTAAAAGAAACCGCATTGATTGGTATGACTCACTCCTCGCCCTCATAACTTTCCAGCGGCGGGCAAGCACAAAAGACATTTCTATCACCATGCACATTGTCCACACGTGCTGAAGGAGGCCAGTATTTATTTCGGCGAATTGAGGCCAGCGGGTAGAAAGCAGTTTCCTGTGAATAGCAATGGCTCCATTCAGGGTCTGTGAGATCATCTGCAGGATGCGGGGAATTTTTAAGCGGGTTGTCTGTTTTGTCCCACTCACCCTTATCAACGCGCGCTGCTTCCCTGCGGATTGAAATCATGGCTTCGCAAAAGCGATCAAGCTCAGCTTTCGGTTCGCTTTCGGTAGGTTCGATCATCAAGGTCCCGGCAACAGGCCATGACATGGTTGGGGCGTGGAAACCATAGTCTATCAATCGTTTGGCAATGTCTTCTTCAGAGATTCCGGTATCCGCTTTAAGCGGCCGGATGTCAATTATGCATTCATGGGCGACCAGACCGTTTTTTCCTGTATAGACTATGGGGAAATGTTCATTTAAGCGCCTGGCCAGGTAATTCGCGTTAAGTATTGCAACCTGGGAAGATTTCTTCAGACCGCTGCCTCCCATCAGCTGTATATAGACCCATGAAATAGGCAGGATTCCCGGACTGCCCCAGGGTGCTGCCGAAACGGCCGTGTTTCCCTCGGGCAGATCTTTAATCGGAACTACACAGTGATTCGGTGCAAATCCGGCAAGATGAGACTTCAGGCCGATTGGCCCCATTCCAGGACCGCCGCCCCCATGAGGAATACAGAAGGTTTTGTGCAGGTTCATGTGCAGTACATCAGGCCCCAGCTTGCCTGGCTGAGCGATTCCCATCAGCGCGTTCAGGTTTGCTCCATCCATGTAAACCTGGCCTCCGTTATCATGAATGATTTCGCAGATGCGGATTAAGCTGTCCTCAAACACACCATGCGTAGAGGGATAGGTGATCATCAGTGCGGCCAGGTTGTCAGCATGTTTTTCGGACAGTTCACTCAGGTTCTTCACATCTATGTTCCCATTTTCATCACACTTCACAATCACGCTTTTCATGCTTGTCATTGTTGCACTGGCTGGATTTGTACCATGAGCTGAGCTGGGAATCAGGCAGACATTGCGGTGCCCTTCACCTCGTGATTTGTGGTAGTTGTGGATAGCCAGTAAACCGGCATACTCCCCTTGAGCGCCGGAATTTGGCTGCATTGAAACTGCATCAAATCCGGTTATTTTTATCAGATAATTTTCCAGGTCACTGATCAGGTCCATGTATCCTTCTGTCTGATCCACTGGAGCGAAGGGATGTATGTTGGAAAATTCCGGCCAGCTGATAGGTACCATTTCGGAAGTCGCGTTGAGTTTCATTGTGCATGAACCCAGCGGAATCATTGATTTGTCCAGCGCGATATCCTTATCCTGCAGGTAACGCAGATAACGCAGCATTGCTGTTTCGGATTGATGCTGATGAAAAACAGGATGTGTTAAAAAGTCTGAGTTGCGGACCAGGTTTTGCGGAATAGCGGAGTTCTTTTTTCCAGTTGCAAAATCTGAATCCAGTTTTTCGAGCGACGGAAGCTCATTACTTTCCGAAAACACTTCCCAAAGAATTTGAATGTCTTCTGCAGCTGTGGTTTCATCCAGTGTGATTCCTAATCTGCTGCTTCCTATTTTCCTTAGGTTGATTCCTTTAGCCAACGCCTTTTCGTAAAAACCTTCATTCGTCTCGCCTGCTGAAATAGTGAGTGTGTCAAAATAATGTGCATTCTCTACTGAAATTCCGGACTGCTTAAAACCTTCTGCGAGGATACCGGTCATTCTTTGTATACGCCGGGCGATAATTCCCAGACCCTCCGGACCATGATAAACTGCGTAACAGCCCGCAATTACTCCCAGTAAAACTTGTGCTGTGCAGATGTTGCTTGTAGCTTTCTCTCTGCGAATATGCTGCTCCCTTGTCTGAAGAGTCATTCGCAGTGCGGTCTTCCCCCGGCGATCAATTGAGACTCCAATTATTCTTCCGGGAATGCTTCTCATATTTTTTTCCCGTGCGGCAAAATAGGCAGCATGAGGACCGCCGAATCCCATTGGAACTCCAAATCGCTGGGTGCTCCCAATCACCACATCCGCTCCTGATTCTCCGGGAGGCTTGATCAAAACAAGACTCATTGGGTCCGAAGCAACAGTGACCAGTGTTCCGAACTCATGCCATTTTGTGATTAAATCGTCAATATCATGAATGTCTCCAAAAGTACCTGGATTTTGAATAAGCGCACCGAATAATGCCTCGTCTGGCGTTTGCTGCTGTTCGGCCATACTCCCCACTACCAGTTCAATCCCCATTGGTTCAGCCCTTGTTTTCAGTACATCAATTGTTTGTGGATGGCAGTCATCGGCTGCAAAAAAGCGCATGCTTTTACTTCGTGAAACACGCTTGCAGAATGTCATTGCTTCGGCCGCGGCAGTGGCTTCATCCAGAAGAGAAGCGTTGGCGATCTCCATGCCTGTGAGGTCAATTATCATCTGCTGAAAATTCAGCAGCGCTTCCAGACGTCCCTGTGAAACCTCAGGCTGGTACGGGGTATAGGCAGTATACCAGCCCGGATTTTCCAGCAGGTTACGCTGAATTACTCCGGGAAGAATTATGTTGTGATAGCCCATGCCGATCATGGATTTTGCCAGCTGGTTGCGGTCAGCCATTCCGCGCAGCTGATTCAGCACGTCTGTTTCGGTACGGCTGTCCGGAAGTTCCAGTTCCCCGGACATGCGGATTGAGTCCGGTACTACCTTGTCAATCAGCTCATCCAGTGAAGACATTCCCAGTGCATCAAGCATTTGAGTAATCTCATTTTTTGAGGGACCGATGTGACGGTGTATAAAGCGGTCATTCTGTTCAAGATCCTGCAGACTCAGGTGATTGTTTTTAGGAGAATTTACCGAACCAGATACAAATGATGACATGCTTGTTTATTATTGATGTTTACTTAGAAAAGGATTTTTTATGATATAAACACTATCAAATTTGTATTTACAAAACAAATTCTTAAAGAGAATCTGCCCAGTATGGAGCGGCCTGGAAAGATCCATTTTAGTGATAAATACTGACACGGTAAGAGAATTTCGAAGGGGACTGTTTAAATTAATCCTCTCACGAGATTTTTTACATTTACATAAAAAAAATGTCTATTCAGACAGGTGGGCATTAGTGGAAGTTATAATACAGCAGTGCGGAAGACATCATAAGGTTTGCCAGATGAACTCGAATGCAGCCGACACAAATAACGCGTAATCTGAAAAACATCTTAAAAGCGTAATAACCCGTAGCCAGCAGGGCCATGATCATTGCTGCGTTCAGCAACAGGATGTGAATTTCATCCTGATATATTCCGCGAATCAGAATAAACAGCACCATGCAGTAAAATATCACTGCCGCGCAAGCTGCCGGAAATATTGAAGTGTATGCCTCCTTTGATATAGCAACCTTATCACAGGCGGAGTTTAAATGATTATTTCTGAAGAAATGATGTTTTATAGCGAGACCTACAGCACCATGCAGTCCGAAAAGTGCAGCGCCGCCTACCGCGACCAGGCTGAGAAATGATGAATCAGGCATATCTGTATAATTTGTTCTGGTCTTGAATCTGGGCCTGAGTTTGTTGATACTGAAATAACTATTTTAATTCCTGATTGTTCTGCAAAATTCCTTCCGTAGTAAAAAAATCAAATGAAAATAAAAACTGACTGGATACTTAAAAATCTTTTTATCAGTCAGCTTGATGATCTCAGTAGCACATTTAACTGGTTCCCGGGCGATTTGTCAGAGTGTGACAGGAATTCTATTGAGCAAGATGGAATCCGCCTTCCGCTGCTGGTGCAGTCAGTGGAGGATTCAAAATTCAGATTAGTTGACGGTTTCAAGCGCTTAAGCTGGCTGAAGTCCGTCCAAGGAAACTCTTTTGAGGAATATAAGCAGGATCAATTGTCATGCCTTATAATTCCTGCATTAGTTCCCACCAGAGATGTGGCCAAAATCAGACTGGAAACTCTTTCCGCAGATCAAACCAGTTTTTCAGGAATACATCTCTGCAGAGTTTTAAATTTGCTCAGTGAAGCAGGTTTTTCAAAAAATGAAATTGCTTTTCAGGTGTTTCCCAGTCTTGGTTTGATTTCATCGGTGCGGCTCGCAGGCCAGCTACTGGATTTGCAAAAAAAGCTGGTTACATCTGAACTGCATGCTGAATCACTTTTACCTGAATCTATTATGATTATGGGATATGAAGATTTGCTTCCGCTGCTGAAATTTTCAAGTTCGGATTTTCCGTCTGTTGTACGGCTGGCTGAAAAAATGGAAGTTAAAGGGAAAAAGTGGCGTAACATGCTTCAGGTTCTGGATGAAGTAATTCGTTTGCGGCAAACAACTGCTGTTGAAATATTACAGTACTTTGAAATACAAAAAATCTTGGAAGACTCAAATCTCCAGGGACCTGTCCGTTATCGTTTGTTAAAACAACAGCTTGATGCTCTGCGTTATCCAGAACTTAGTAAAATGCGTAAAAGATTTGATCAAACGTGTAAAAGCCTTAAACTGCCTGAGCGGTTGACCTTGGAAAGCGATCAGTATTTTGAAAACGATGAACTTGCTCTGAAAATAAAATTCCGCTCTGTAGATGAGCTGAGAGAGCATTTGATGAATTTGTCAGATACAGTTAACTCGGAGAATCTAATCAATGCCTGGAATGATTTGTTTGCTATATTGCGTGAAGAATAATTTGGAATCTATAACCCTTAGCTGCGTATATGCAATTTCTCAATTTTTTGTTATCGTGTCCTCCAGACTTGTGTGCGGCGGCTGATAAAACGTACAAGAAGAGCATGTAAAACCCGAAAAACAGTGGAAGTATAGACTATCATCAAAGCCATTGCGGCTGCAGGTGCTATGTCTCCTGCATCGTCCATGTTTAATACTGCAACTGATGCCAGCATAGTTTCTGGCGAATAGAGGAAAACTACTGCAGAAACCGTTGTCATTGCATTTAGAAATAGATAACTTACTACATCCAGAAATGCCGGCAGGCATACCGGGAGAGTGACTTTCCCGAAAGTTCGCCAGACAGGAGATTTCAAGGAAAGGGAGACTGCTTCAAACTCCGGGTCAAGCTGCTTCAACGCAGTCAGACAGGTAAGGTGGCTTACAGTGTAAAAGTGTACGATGGTACAAATAACAAGAATTCCCATTGTACCATATAGAAAACCCAAGGGATTTTCAGGGTGGTTGAAGAAGAAAATATATGCGATTCCTAAAACCAGTCCTGGAACGGCAAGCGGTAACATTGCTCCTAAATGCAAGATGGTCCGCAGCCATGTAACACCTCGTGCTTTTTCAACAAGATAGCTGCCAAAAAAAATCAGTCCGGAGCCAAAAACTGCACAATAAATTGCCATACGGATAGAATTGAAATATGCCTCCCAGCCACCGCCATCCATAACATCGAAGTTATAATTTTTCAGTGATAGTGAAAGATTATAAGGCCAGAAAGTGACAAATGATGCATAGACAGCCATCGCCAGCATTGAAATAAAAATTATCGATACTACCAAGCAAAACACAAAAAGTATTCCATCCCGCAAAGGATGGGATTTTGGTTGGAAAGGTACTGCATGTGGTGAAAGCAAAGCTATTTGCCTGCGTTGCACCCAGCGGTCCGCTATGAAAGCGAGCACGGCTGGCAGCAGCAAAATGAGTGAAACAACTGCGCCCATCTCAAAATTTTGCTGTCCAACAACCTGCTTGTATACATCTGTGGCGAGTACATTGTAACGACCACCTATTACTTTTGGAACTCCAAAATCTGTAATTACCAGCGTGAAGACTATGAACCCGGCACTTAAAATTCCATACTTTGCTCCTGGCAAGGTAACTGTAAAAAATATTCTCCATTTCGGTGTGCGTAAAGCTTCTGCAGCTTCATAAAGTCTTGCGTCTGCTGTAGAAAGAGCAGTAACAATAATCATCAGTGCATGTGGAAAAACCCAGAAACAAGAACCAATTATGATTCCAATTGGGCCATAGATTGATGCTTCACCCAGCCATGATCTCAACACTCCCTGATTGCCAAACCAGTAGATAAGAGATATGGCAGCCAGTAAAGATGGAGCAAGAATAGGAATCAGGGCAATTCCGCGAAATAACCAGCGCAAGGGCATTCGGGTCCTTGTAAGTGCATATCCATATACAAATGCAATCACGAGTACAATCAGAGCCACAGAGATGGCCACTGTCAAACTGTTTGTAATTGAAGAAAAAAGTGCAGGCGTTTCAAAATATTCTCGAAAATTTTGCAAACCTATATATTTACCATCAATGTCTTCCAGGCTTTTTGAAAGCAGGGTATAAAGCGGAAAAACTACTGCGATTGCAAGCAGTATAATAAGGCAAATGAGTCCGATTCGAAGTATTACATCATCCCGGCTAAGCCTAACCCTGACTGGGACTACGTTTGCTGGTAAGGATAGGGTTCCACTCATGAAATTTCAGGAAAAATCAAGAGACGATTTGGTGGTAATTCTATAGTCAGTGTAGATTCAGGAGTTATATTTTGCTCATGGATTTGCTTTATGGAGAGGTCTGCCATCAGTTCTTCAAAGCCAGTAGGACCTGAAATAAACAGCCTGTAGAAAGAACCGAGGAATTCCAGGGATTTGACTTTTACTTCCAGTGTGTTGGGTGATTCAATTGATTCAGAATGGCATAAAATATCTTCCGGGCGAACTGTAACTCGAACATTACTTTTTTCTGGAATGTTTTCGGTGTTACATTTCAGGGTATTCTCTCCAATACTCACCAAGCCGGGTGATGTGACTTCTCCATGAATAAAATTCATAACCCCAATAAAATCTGCTACAAAAGGAGATGCCGGATTGCTGTAGATTTCTATCGGAGTTCCCACCTGTTCAATGCGTCCCTGGTCCATAACCACGATACGGTCTGCCATTGAGAGTGCTTCTTCCTGATCGTGTGTAACAAGAATCGTAGTAATACCAAGGTTTTGATGCAGTGTTCTAATTTCAAGTCGTAATGCGGATCTTACACGTGCGTCAAGAGCGCTCAGAGGTTCATCCAGCAACAACAATCCAGGAGAAGTAGCCAGTGCACGTGATAGGGCCACCCGTTGCTGTTGCCCACCGGATAGTTGTGCAGGATACTTTTCAATTTGTTCGGGCAAACCAACTAGTTCTAGTAAATCTGTAACCCTTTTATGAATTTCCTGTCTTGGCAATCGCTGATTTTCCAACCCGTAGGCTACATTCTGGTAAACCGTCAAATTTGGGAAAAGAGCATAAGATTGAAAAACGATACCAAAATCACGTTCAGATACAGGCAAGTCAGAAATATCTTTTCCTGCTTGATTTATTCTCCCTGCAGTTTGTGGATCAAGACCGGCAATTGCTCTCAACAATGTAGTTTTTCCACACCCTGAAGGGCCTAGAAAACAGATGAATTCACCACTGTTTATTTCCAGCGACAAATCACTAACTGCCACGAACTCACCAAAATGCTTGGTTAAGTGTTCAATACGTAAGTAAACTTGATTTGAATCAGGCATGCTGAAAAATCCAGGCCGGCCATTTGATCCGACCTGGAAAAGGAGGGATTATTGAAGAATTATTTTGCTTCAGACTTTGCGTCATATCTTTTTTGCCACTCTGCAAGAATTTTCTTACGATTAACTGCAGCAAATTCGAAGTCATTATTAATCATTGCTTCCAGAATACCTTCTGGGAAATGTTTTACTGGCTTAGCTATTCCAGGATAAGCAACAACAGCATATCCTTGATTGTATAGCTTATTTGCTTTTTTGGTAATGGACCAATCCACCAAAGTTTGTGCAGCAGAAAGTTTTTTTGTGCCTTTTACGATGGCCGTTGCTTCCATGTCCCATCCAACCCCTTCTTTAGGTAGAATAATGTCCAAAGGGGCACCAGCAGCTTTGGATTTTGCTCCACGAAACGCAAAGGAGATTCCAATCGGCGTTTCACCACGAGCTGCTTGTTTACAAGGCTTTGAACCGGAGTGGGTGTACCATGCAATGTTCTCATGGAGATTATCCATGTACTGCCAACCACCGAGTTCTCCGTAAATCTGAAGCCATGAGGAAACATCAAGGAATCCTGTTCCGGATGAATTCGGGTTTGGCATGACGAGGTGTCCTTTGTATACCGGATCTGTAAGGTCCATCCACGAAGTTGGTGTAGGGAGGTTGTTTTTTCCTGCCTCTACCGTGTTTACGCAAACTGCGGCTATCCATGCATCCATACCAGTCCAGCTTGGCGGGTTAGCTGAATCTCGAAATTTTGAGTCCAGCTTATTCAATCCTTTCGGTGCATAGGCCTGCAGCATCCCTTCGGATTGAAGTAACATTAAGCTTGTTGCAGCTAATCCCCATATTACATCTGCTCTTGGATTGTTTTTTTCCGCAAGCAGTTTTGCGGTAACAATTCCAGTAGAATCTCGCACCCAGCGTATTTTAATGTCCGGGTGATCTTCATTGAAAGCAGCTGCGTATCGTTTTAAGTCTTCAGCTTCTACTGCGGTGTATACCATCAGTGTTTCAGCACTCGACGTAACCGCAATCATTAGTCCAGCAATTAAGCCAATAATTACTCGAGCCGAATAGGTTAAGGCATGTTCGAGTTTTTTCATTGAGTTCCTTTATTTGGATTATGAGAAAAATGTGATAGAAATACTTAATTATCTACATCACTGTGAGTGCAAAGCCTAACAGAACCTATGAAGTATGTACAACTAAAAAATATAAATGGATTTTAAAAAAAGTTTTAAATAAAAAATAAATTATTAAGAAACTTTTAGCACCTCAACTTTAAAGATTAAATCTGCATTTTGAGGGATGCCCATTGAGGACACACCCTGGCTTCCGTAGGCAAGTTTTGCTGGGATTTTAATCTGCATTTTAGTTCCCTGCCGCACATCTTTGAGGGCTATGTCCCAGCCGGCAATAACAGTACCCTTTCCCAGTTCAAACTCAAACGGGCGCCGTTTCGTGCGGCTGCTGTCAAACATCTTGTAATCTTCTGCCAGCCAACCTTCGTAGTGTACTTTGAGCTGACTGCCTTCCACGGATTTTTTCCCATGCCCATGGCGTTCGATGTAAATTTCCACACCGGAACCGGTTCGTTTGAAAGCCGCGTCCAGGGCTAACTGTGGTCGTTTATTAATTTTTGGAGTTTGTTGCTGGTTTGCTGAGGAGGTGCTTATTTTCATCTGCAGGCAAAGATTGCAGGAGCCTGTTCTCCAAGTACCGTCATTTGTATGGGGGCCTTGTTGTCACCTTGTGCAATGCCCTTGTTAACATCAAGGTACAAATTTATTGAATTTCCCTGGAGATGATATTGTCCGGACTGAACTTCCGCGTTGCCTTCAAGTAAAATAGTTTGAGTGATTTCATCAAAGCTTGCCTGATCAGCTTTGGCAACACGGCCAGGCTGTTCGAAACAAACTTCCTGTACTGCCTGAATAAACTGCAATTCCTGAGATTCATTTAAGTGCAAAGTAATTTTTCCCGCATGTATGTATAGATTGTCAGGGGTTCGTTCCATTTCAACATTACCTTCAAACATTGCCTGATGCTTCCTGTTATCAAGTACTGCCCGGGATGCTAACAGAAGAACTTGGGTGGGCTCTGAATTTTGGGAGGTTTCATCACTGGTGTTTTGTGATTCAGACTCCGTTTCTTTTTTACCGCGATTTGTTTCAAGATCACTGAGGTTGGCTTCAACCCTTATTCGACCCTCCTTGCTGGTATCCAGACCCTCCAGGGTTGCATGCTGTTTCAGAAGGTCCAAAAGAACATTGTCACTGATAACATTTCCCTGTGCGGTCTTGACGATTACATTCCCCTGCATCTGCAAAGTTTGCTGAGGTTTTGGAAGCTTATTTGTGTTGTCAGCTTCTTTTTCAACATTATCCAGGTTAACCTGTGTGTAAATCGCAAAATCCGAACGAACCTCCCTGTCCCATTGCTTTACCTGTACTCCGCCCTCCCCGACCATTTTCTCAATGTTGGTATCTTTTCCGGAAACCAGACGAAGTTTGGCAGTGGTCATTTCTATGTTTTCCCTTGGAATAAATCCTTTCACATTGCCCCGAAACACGGCAGCGTTTTGTTTGAGATCAGTGGTGAATTCATCTGCCTGTATTTTGATTTGCTCGGTTGAGGCATAGCGGAGCAGAATTCCTTGCTCAATTAATGTCATTGGTTTCGGAAGTGCATCAAGAAATTCATTCCGGTTGGTGAAATTTTTGTTCTGCAATAGTGCGATTTCTGCAATGATTTTCCTTGATAAACCTTCTCTCAGCAGGTGATCAAGTGTATTGTGCGTGACTTTGAATCCTCTTGCGGGCATAGCATGGATTACCATTTTAGAGTTCGAAAATGGCTCGACTGCTAAAACGCTGAATGATAACAAAATGGAGAATAATGTTTTCATTTTTTTTGCCTATGCAACAGAGGCTTTTGCTTTTTTCGCTGAAGTTGGAACGTGGCCCAGGCGTGACTGCCGATTGGCATATGCTGCTTTGATAAAGGAAGAAAACATTGGATGTGGTTTAAGGGGCTTTGATTGCAGTTCAGGATGAAACTGACAGCCGATAAACCAGGGATGTTCAGGAAGCTCAATGGTCTCCACTAAATTTCTTTCAGGATGACGTCCGGAAATTTTCAATCCTGCATCTTCAAGCCTGGGAACAAATTCATTCATCACCTCATATCGGTGTCGATGGCGTTCTGAAATGGTAGTTTTATTATACATCCTGGCAATTCTTGATCCTTTTTTGAGGACTGTAATCTGGCTTCCAAGGCGCATGGTACCGCCGGTTTCCTGATGTCCCTCCTGTTCAGGCATCAAATCAATCACATTTTCCGCGTGATCAGGTCTGGACTCTCCTGAATTTGCTCCTGCAATGCCTACAACATTACGGGCAAATTCAACTATCGCCATCTGCATGCCGAGACAGATTCCGAAGAACGGAATATTGCCTGTGCGGGCAATCTGGATGGCAGTAATTTTTCCTTCCATACCACGTTCCCCGAATCCGGGAGCAACCAGCACACCGTCCATTTTTTCCAGCTGCTCATAGGCATTTTCAGGGGTTAGGAATTCTGAATCAATATAATGCAGCTGTACTTTAAGTCGGTTTGCAATACCCCCATGCAGCAATGCTTCCTTAAGGCTTTCATATGAGTCAAGATGCTCGACATATTTACCGATAAAGGCGATGTCCACCTCGTCCTGGGGGTTTTTATATTTTTCAATCAAATCAATCCAAGGCTGCAGTTTTGGGCTGCCTGTCCACATCTGCAGATATGTCATGATGATGTTATCCAGATTCTGCTGGTGAAACATCAGGGGTACTTCATATACTGATTCCACATCAAGACCGTTCACAACAGAGTCTTCAGGAACATTAGTGAAAAGGGAAATCTTGCTGCGAACTTGGTCGGAAAGCATTTCAGGAGTACGGCAGATGAGAATATCAGGCTGTATGCCGATTTCCCTGAGTTTGCCAACGCTATGCTGGGTAGGTTTGGTTTTCATTTCCGCAGTCTGTACAATCAGGGTCAGGTGAACAAACAAGGTGTGTTCTTTTCCATGATCGTGCCTGAACTGACGAATAGCTTCAAGAAAAGGAAGCGACTCGATGTCCCCCACTGTTCCACCGATTTCCACAATACAAATGTCGGCGTCAGGGGCGGCAGATGTTTTTGTCTCTTTGTCAAAAATTCTGGAAGCTTCTGTGATGGTATTTTTGATTTCATCAATCACATGCGGAACCACCTGCACAGTCGCACCCAGATAATCACCGGCGCGCTCCTTGCGAATAACGGTGTCATATATCTGACCGGTTGTGCGGTTATGCCTGCTGGTCAGCACAGCATTTGTGTAGCGCTCATAATGTCCCAGGTCCAGATCTGTTTCCGCGCCGTCCACGGTGACAAAAACCTCACCATGCTGAAATGGGTTCATGGTGCCGGCATCAACATTGATGTAGGGATCAAGCTTCATCAGGCTGACTGTCAGCCCCCTTGATTCCAGCAGGGCACCAATCGACGACGCCGCAATTCCTTTGCCAAGTCCTGAAACCACACCACCTGTGATAAAGATATATTTTGTTTGCATGAGTTGATTTTGTTTGTCTTTTGTTAGGAGAAGGATTGTGGATAAGGATTACATTTAAAAATACACCTGCTGAATTTTGACCATGCGTTTCACTGCGCTCAGAACGACAGGGAAAAAATCTAAAGAATAAAATAACATATTATTGTTGTCATCTCGTTGGACTAAACTCTAAAAACAGAAGTGCATAATTCAGTCTCCGGAAATATTCACAACCACATTCCTTGAATGTCCGCGCGTACGGTGCTCCCAGAGAAAAATTCCCTGCCATGTGCCCAAAAGCATTTCACCTCCGGAAAGGGGAATCTGCTCAGAAGTATTTGTCAACACGCTTCGAATATGTGATGGCATATCATCCGGACCCTCCACTGTGTGAGTATAACCTAAATCGGTTTCTGGAACCAGCTTTCCTAAAAAATATTCCAGATCACGCTGAACATCAGGGTCGGCGTTTTCCTGGATGATTAGACTGGCCGATGTGTGCCGGACAAACAGATTACAAAGTCCTGAAGTTATTTTTGAATCACGTACCACATCACGTACCTCCTTGGTAATTTCCCGAAGACCTTTGCCTGTTGTTTGTATATGCAGAACCTGCTGGTAATTTTTCATTCGCTGAAAGCAGAATTCAGTTTACAGGCAGTTCAATAGTGAAACAGACACCCCCTGTTTCGAGATTCCGGAAACGTGTAAAACCATTATGATCAGAAATGGTTTGACTGACAATGGTCAGGCCAAGACCCGTTCCATGTTCTTTTGTGGTGGTATATGGTTCAAACAGCTGATCTGAGATTTCCGGAGCTATGCCGGTGCCGTTATCTTCTACATCCATGCAGATGATGTTTAAATCAGGAACATGCCGGGTTCGTATAATTATTTTTCCCTGGTTGAAAATGCGTGAAAGTGTTCCTTTTTTTTCAATTGAACTGATGGAATTGTCCACCAGATTTATGATCACTCTGCGTATCTGTTCGCTGTCCAGAGGCAATTGGGGAAGTGACTCGCTAAGATCTGTGGTCAGTGAAATTCTGGCAGGCAAGTTTTCATGAAACAGATGGAGGGTGTTCATAATTATCTGGTTAAGATCACTGATTTGGGGATTTGACTCCGGAATTTTTGCAAAATTTGAAAACTCGCTTACCATCCGCTTAAGATGCTGCACCTCATTGATTATTGTCTGCGTTGACTGATGCAGGGCCACATCATCTGAAACTTCCCCTGCATATTTACGGTTGATGCGTTCAGCCGAAAGTTGAATAGGTGTAAGAGGATTTTTTATTTCATGTGCAATTCGACGTGCTACTTCCCGCCATGCCCTGGCGCGCTGAAGACGCTGGATTTCTGTAATATTGTTGTAAACGCAAACCATGCCTGCAGATTTGCCCTCACTGTTTTGAAGAACAAGAAGAGTTGCGGAGACTTCAACTGGACCGTCTTTTTTATGAACAATCAGGTTTCGTGAAATAGAGCGTTCCTTGTCTGATTTAATTTGTTCAACCATTTCTTCAAATTGTTGTAGAGACTCCTCCTCCAGAACATCACGATAGTGCCTGCCTGTATCAACACCGGGTTTGAGTTGAAGCATTTGTTTTGCAGAGTGATTCAGTATTTCAATGTGACCTTCAACATCCAGTGACATTACACCGGTTGTGATATTTTCCAGAACAAGCTCTACAAAGCGAATCTGGCTTTCAAGTGTCCTGTGACTTTCCTGAAGATTGCTGGTTGTTTTGTTAAGTGCAATCTGGTGTTCAAGCAGGTCACGGCTCATTGAATTGAAAGACTTCATCAGCAATGCAAAGTCCTTGTCTAAAGGTCCCTGAAGTTTCACCTGAAATCCCAGTTCACCTTCGGATACTCTTTGTGTGGCAAGTGCCAGATCTTCGATAGGCTGTACAAATCCTCTTGCGAGGTAAAATGCCAGCCATGTGGCCACGAAAATAATAAACAGGGTCATCAGCAGAAAAATGATTAAATAATATCCGCGCACCAAATCTTCGGATTCCGTCAAAAACCGAGTATTGTGACCCTGGGAAATTATTTCACTTATCGCACTTGAAGAATAAGGAGAGGCAGGATAAAAAATTTCCAGGAATAACTGTTTGTTTTCATAGGACACCGGAGTGATGTGACGGTAAATGATGCGGTCTTCCAGTTCTTTAGTAAACCAGATTTGTTTATTGGATTTTATTTGATACCACTCATTTAAAGAGGGTGCAGTCCAGTACGTCTGTGAAATCTCGTTTTGCATCCACTGATGCAGCAGTTCCTGATCCTCAGAATAAATCGATACATCGGCTTCAATGTTCTTCAGAGGTTTTATTGCACTGAATTCTCCCTTGCTCTCTATTAAATAATTCGCCCAGATTAAATGCTGAAGCTCCATGGTTTTGCGAAGATTTTGGTGATATGCGTCAGAAACGTTTTGTGCGCTTTGAATTACTGATTCCTGCTGTCCTTTCAGCCATGATTCCAGATTTGTTGCAATGAAGTAACTCGCAAACAGATGAAAACCCATAGCAGGCAGGGAGAGTATAATGAAGGAAGTGATAAGTTTGGTTTTAAGATTGACCCCCAGGACATGTCTTCTCCGTTCATAAGATAGTTTGAGAAGATTTCGTGCAATCAAATAGAATACTATTGCCAGCAGAACAATATTCACGTTGATTGCTACAAAAACCATCAACTGGGACCCTGAATGCTCCAATACAGAATATCCCTTTTGCATGCTGAACAATACCAGCACTATCAGCAGCAGCAATAAAACAACCACTGCCAGCATCCTGTTTCGGATGTGAGGATCAGTAGCAATTATTTCTTTATAGTGATTTCGTATTTCCTGGAGTCGTGACGACATAATTTGCGGGGGGGTACTGGATGAATGTTTTCAGGAAACAGAGTTCAGGAATATGTGACTACTATTTTAATTTCTGCTATCTGCACATTTATTGTGCCAGAATTGATTTATAGTATTCTTCTTTTGATTTTTTGTGTTCAGTTTCAACGGTGTACTCTTCACTATGCTTGACCAGCAATTGACTGGCTTCAAAACGTGGACCATTCATTTTTCCTTCTACGACAACTCCCTGACCTTCTCGGAAAAGGTCAGGTTTGACTCCTTCGTAATACACAGGAATGGATTTTTCCCCGTCCTCAGTGATCTTGAATGAAAGCTGAATAGCCTGCGCGTTCCAATCCACACTGCCCTGCTGCACAAGAGCACCAATGCGGATGGTTTTATCTTCAAATTCCGCCGGACTTGCAAGAACTTCAGCCGGAGTATAAAAGAAAACCGTCATTTTCTGCAGTTCCTGCAATGATAAGGCGACAATTACTGCCAGTATTACTGCTCCTCCTATTACAAACTTAGTCCTGGTTTTCAATGCTCACCGCTTTATCAGGATTGTCTGATGATTCAGAAACTCTTTGCTTTATTGCCTCAACTGTCTGGCCTGCAATCTTCATCCGGCGTTTGGTCATCAAAATATAAACTGCAAATGTACAAACCCAGATTCCATAGGCAGCAACAACGTATTCAACACCTATAAGCATTTTAAACCTGTGTTTCTGCAAGAAGCTGATTGAGCTGCTCCCGGCGTTTTTCAGTTTGATAGCGCAGCAGCAGCAAATACAGATAAAACAGCAGCATCACAATAATCGAAGCAATCAGAGGAGTAAATAATTCTGGAGAAATTGAAGGACTGGCCTTGCCTGATTCAACCTTGAACAGAGTTGAAGGCTGGTGCAGAGTACGCCACCATTCAACTGATTTGTGAATAATGGGAATATCCAGACATCCTATGATACCCAGAACCGAAGCCAACCGCGCCTCTTTGTCTCTGTCATTCACAGACATGCGCAGCAGGAAATAACCCATAAATATTAAAAACAGCAAGAGGGTAGTTGTCAGTCGTGCATCCCAAACCCAGTAAGTACCCCAGGTAGGTCTCCCCCAGATTGCGCCTGTGACCAGTAAAAGAGCACAAAAGATCAAACCTACTTCAGCTGAGACTTTTGCTATCTGGTCAAACATCAAGTCACGTTTCCACAGATAGGCAATGCTGAAGGCGAACACTACAAAGAAAGCCAGGTATGTTGCAATGAATGTGGGAACATGAAGGTACATAATTTTTTGCGGGAAACCCTGACTGGTTTCAATAGGAAGTTTAAGAAAAATCCAGAGTCCGCAGCCTGCCAGTCCTAAAATTGATCCCCATTCCAGAAACATGATGATTTTTTTCATTCTATCCATCCAGCTTCTCTTTCAGCAAGCGGTTAATTACAGCCGGGTCGCCTTTTCCCTGAGTCTGTTTCATCATCTGACCCACAAAGAAACCGATTACTTTTGTTTTTCCCTCACGATACTGTTTGACTTGCTGCGGATTTGAAGCAAGCAATTCTTCCACAATTCTGCCAAGCTCTTTTTCATCAGTAATTTGCTTCAGACCTTTTTCTTCAATAATCGTATTCGGAGTTTTCCTCGAATCAAGCATTTCTGCAAAAACTGTTTTTGCAATCTTGCTGCTGATTTCCCCTTGATCAATCAGTATTGTCAAATTAGCAAGATTCTCCGGAGACAGATTAATTTCACTGAGAGTTTTTCCGGACTCATTCATCACACGGGTCAAGTCGCCAGTTATCCAATTGCAGGCGATTTTGGGTGCAGCGCCATCTACCAGAACTTTCTCAAAATATCCAGATAGTTCCTGACTTGCTGTGAGTACACCAGCATCGTAGTCGTTTAATCCGTATTCTTCCATAAAGCGCTGCTTTTTTGCATCAGGAAGTTCAGGGAGTTTTTTCCTCAAGGTTTCAATCAGTTCCGTAGACAGTCTTACCAACGGCAAGTCCGGGTCCGGGAAATAGCGGTATTCATCGGCTTCTTCTTTTGAACGCATGCTGAAAGTCACTTTCCGGTCAGTGTCCCAAAGTCGTGTTTCCTGCACAATCGTTTCACCATCAAGGAGTTCTTCTCGTTGCCGTTCAATTTCATAATCAATTGCATGCTGAACAAAACGGAAAGAATTCAAATTTTTTGTTTCTGTGCGAGTACCAAATTCTTTTTTTCCCTCAGGACGTATAGACACATTTGCGTCACAGCGTAAATGTCCTTTTTCCATGTCCCCGTCAGAAACACCGATAGTGGTTGCAATTGCATGGATTTTTTCCATGTATGCTTTGGCCTCATCCGCGGAACGGATGTCAGGCTCACTGACTATTTCCAGCAGAGGTACACCTGCACGGTTCAAATCAACCATGCTTTCCGTACCTGCATCCTCATGCACCAGTTTGCCTGCGTCTTCTTCCATGTGAATGCGTGTGATGCCGATCCGGCTTTTCCCCCTTGATTCTGTGTGGATATCCAGCCAGCCGTTTTCACAGATGGGGCGATCGAATTGAGAAATCTGATAGGCTTTAGGCAGATCTGGATAGAAGTAATTTTTACGGGCAAACTGCGAGTCGTGTCTAATTTCACAATTCAGTGCCAGTCCTAGCTTTGCCGCAAGCTCAGGAACCTGGCGGTTTAGAACAGGCAGAGCACCTGGAAGACCCAGGCACACAGGACAGGTATTCGTGTTTGGAGGTTTGCCAAATTCCGTGGAACAGCCGCAGAAAATTTTTGATTCAGTAGCCAGCTGTATATGTATCTCTAAACCAATTACAGACTCAAATTGCATCAAATGTTTTTGATCAAGTTACAGCAGAGCCTTTTTTTGTTTTTTCTCAAGCAGAGTTATCAGTTCCTGTTCAGTGAATAAGTCCGAAAAACCGTTTCCGGGAAAACGCAGTCCCCATTCATAGACATTGCGAAGCATCTGCTGGCTGTCAATAAGTGAAGGTTCATTATACACCTTGTCAAATTCTGTAATTATGGCTTTTGACAATTTACTATAAAAACGTTCCAGAACAGCCGCTGTACCACCTCCTTTTCCCCAGGCTTCCTGGTACCAGGCCATTGCATTTAGAGTTAATTTCCCCGTACGGGGATATCCGGAACACATCAGGTTCCAGGGGTCACCCCTCTCCTGGTCACCTGCTGATCTAAAATCTGAACGCAGAATTACTGCAGGAACATCAAGTGCCTTTGCAAACAAAAATTCAATCACAGTTCCTGAATCTAGCTCTGTTCCGTCGAAATTAACCAGGATCAAATCTGCACTTACAATTTTGCTCAGATCATTGTTGCGGATATCAATTGAGCGGCTTGTGCTTTGTTCCAGATGCTGTGGCAGAACGCAAACATAGCGCCCGGAAGATTCTCTTTCTATGGCCTCTGCCAAAAGCAAATTTCCTGTCAGATCTTTGTGATTAAATAAATCACCCGCAAAATATACTGAGTTTTGTTCAGGCATCAACTTCTCATTTTGGTTGAAGATTCAGGTGAAGGCTTTAGTCTGTTGTTAAGGAATTGTGCAGCAAATCCGGAACTTCATTCCAAAGAGAAAACGGTGTTGCAAAACGTTCCATTCCTTTAGTATAAGGATGCCAGTCGGGGAAAATAACTCTGATACCTGCACGGTGGAAAGCCTCAATCAGTTCAGGGCGGTCTTCGATCATTACGTCAGGCTGAATTTCCTCGACAACAGTCCCTTCCTTGCGGTCATCACCAACACACTGCAGAGTTGTGTAATTTACCATTTTCAGGTTTTCAGCACGTTTTTTTGATTGTTCGGGTTCCAGAGCAGTTACAAGATGGAGTTCGTGTTTGCTTGCCAGCATATTCAGGATTTCCATCGAGCCGTCATAGAACTTTAATTGACTCAGATATTCACCGGAATGAAATTGATCTCGAACCTCTAGGTTGTCAGGAAAATTTCTGATAACTCCATAAAGCTCAGGATTATGGGAATAAGGGATTTTTTCTTTTCTGGTAAAATCAATAAAACCTTGAATGTAATTTAATATTACTCCATCTACATCAGAACAGATTATCATGGAAAAACTTACTTTATGGAAAGAGGCATATCATTAATGATTAGTTTGCCGGTGAGATTCACAAAGTCTTCAGAATCTAATCTTCCTCAAGCTTCAGTGAAACAGAGTTGATGCAGTACCTCAAACCGGTTGGCTGAGGCCCATCCTCAAAAACGTGGCCTAAATGCGCATCACACTGTTTGCAGAGTACTTCCGTTCTTACCACAGACATACTCAAATCTTCTTGAGTGCTCACGCTCTGAACATCAATCGGATCCCAGAAACTTGGCCAGCCGGTACCGGAATCAAATTTTTTTTCGGAGTGAAATAATGCATTTCCGCAGCACAAACAACGGTATGTACCAGTGGTTTTAGTATTAAGATATTCTCCACTGAAAGGGGGCTCTGTGCCTTTATTTCTGCATATTTCATACTGTTCCGCCGTCAGTTTTTCTTTCCACTGCTGGTCGCTTAAGTTTTTTTTATCAGGCATGATTTATATGATGATTTTTTATCTCAAATTTTTGATTTGTGTTAAACAATTTGCTTTCAAAACATGAGAATGATTATATTCCTGCAGAAATGTTCAACGTTATGAATAGCATGAATCTTGTGTTTAAATCAATATAAATGCAGAAAGGCAACCTGGTTGGAGGAGTGTATTCGAGAATAAAGGTTGACTCAATCGAAACAATTCGTTACACACATAGAATTGATTTCATTTTGATTTTGCGTTAAACTGTGCCGTTAATATTGTATTTGCTGTCATTCATAACTGGTGAAAATCTTTCACAATAAAGGTTAAATTTGAATATCATAAATAAAAGCACAATTATATTACCTTTGTTGTGTCTTATTTTGTGGAACCATGTTCATGGACAATCTCAAGCAGAGCTTGATGAGGCAAGCGCGAGCCTGCTTGAACAGGTCAACTTGAGGCAAATTGATGGTCGTGAAATGGCTGAAGTACCGCTTGAATTAGTTTTAAAGCTTGCGATTGAGCGCAGCCTTTCTCTTAAAGCATCAAAACTGGGTGAAGACGCAGCACAACGTTCAGTAGTTGCAGCACAGGAAAGATACACTCCCAGCGTGACTACAAGTTTTGGTTACGCAAATACTCCCTCACTTACTGCATCGTCAAGCTGCTCACCTGCTGAACTTTGTGGAAGCAGCACCAGCAGTCTGTCTTTTTCTTCAGCATACAGTAAGCGTGCAGACAGCGGAATTACGTACGGCCTGACTTATTCTGAACAAACCAAAACATCCACTTCTCTATCTGTTCAGGAGTTCGGAGGTGAGGTTACTGCTGGAACTACAGGTGATGCACTAAGCAGCGCAAGTTTAACAGGTTCCGTATCGATACCTTTTTTTCAGGATTGGGGCAGTGATTTTAATGAATTGCCAGTGCGGATTGCTGAAGTCGCTGTAGCTAAAGGAAGGTTAAATACTCGTTCGACGGAATTGTCACTGCTGAAGCAGGTAGCATCAATTTATTGGGATTTAGTTGGAATTTTGGAAACTGTTGAGGTTAAGAAGAAGGCAGTTGCTCTTTCAGAAAAACTAACACGTGATAATCATGCAAGACTGGAAGCAGGTCTGCTGAATGCTACAGAAGTAAGAGTTTCAGAAACTCAGCTTATGAGGGACCGTCAAAGTCTGCTCTCTTCCCGTCTGGATGTGAAGCGTGTAGAGGACCAGGTTCGTTCTGTACTGAATCTTAAGTATCTGCCGGTTGGACTGTATCCCGTGGACAGGCCTTCCGGCGAATTTACTGTTCCGGATGATATAAATACGCTGTCAGAAACAATTTATCAGAATGACACACAGATTAGTTCATTAAATGCTTCACTTGAGCAAAATCGATATCAGTTGGAGCAGGAGTTGAACAAGCAGAAAACGGATATGGATCTAAGCTTGTCCTATATTTTAAATGGATACAGTTCCGGTACTTTTGGTGGTACTGCTGATTTCGCAAAAAGTAAGCTTCATGGAATGAGCGCCACACTGACTTGGAAAGTTCCCCTGGGAGATCAGGCGACTGTGGAAAATATTCAGAGAAAACGACTTGAACAGCAACAGCTGATGCTGCAAATCGAAGAACGTAAATCTCAATTAAGTTTGAATTTACAGTCACTGTTAAATTCCCTTAAATTGATTGAAAAGGAAAAACAGACTGCTGAAGCAGTGAGCAAGCTTTCCGCAGAACAACTGAGACATGAAATAGAACGCTTCAAGCTTGGAAAGAGTACGAGTTATCAGGTTTCTCAATTTCAGCAGGATGTTGTTAAGGCACAGCAGCAGGAAATAATGATCAGCATACGTCAGGAAAAAATAAGGGTGGAGATATTGGCTTTAACTGGTGAGTTTAAAGAAAAATATAAATTGAATCAGGACTGATGACTTGAAATGAATAGTTGAAGCCTGTATTGCAGATAACAAGATATATGAAAATATGAAGCTTCTTAAAAAATTTTTTGCAGGTTAAAAATAATAATAAATCAGGAGAAAAAATGTATAACTACAAAAAATTGCACAAAATCTATTTTAGTTTTTTACTTGTTTGGCTTTTTGGCGGGATATTTACTTTATGGGGCAGTGAGCTTGAGGGCTCATACAAAACACCAATTTCTCTCACAGGGCTGATTGAACCTTCTGAAACGCTGCAAGTGCAGTCGAGTATTGGAGGCCGAGTTGAGGCTATTCATGTAAAAGTAAATCAGACTGTTGCAGAAGATCAGTTGCTGCTCACCCTGGAAAACACTTCACAGAAACGGCAGCTGGAATTATCTCAGATACAGCTCAAGATCAACGAAAACAATGTCAAAGTTAGTGAAAACAGTATCAAGGTTAATGAAAATAGTATTAAGGATATGGAAACTAATTTGAAAGACATAAAGCGCAGGCTGGATGATGAAGAGACATTATTTGAACAAGGATCTTCAACCCGTTCACAACTGGAGGCATTGCAGTTGCAGTATAATAGGGCAGTGCTTTCTTTAGATAAAACAAAACTTGGATATGAAAATGCCCTCCTGACTCTTAAAAATGCCCTCCTGACTCTTGAGCGCTCTAGACATGATGTTGACCTAAGTGAAGATGCACTTGAGGACACTCGTGTCAAAGCCAAGATTGGTGGAATTATTGCTGCCAAGTTAATCGAGGAGGGAGAAATGATCAGTCCTGGATCACCTATCTTTCATATCATTGACATCAGTCAGGTAAAAATTGTGATTCAGGCAGAGCAGCATGATTTGCCCATGATTAAAAAGGGTCAGTCAGTTGTTTTTGTCACCCCAAGCTACAGGGATAAACAATTCTCCGGTTACATCGAACGTGTGGACTGGATAGCAGACCCTGAAACAGGACGTTTCCCGCTTCATGTAAAAGCTGATAATCCGGGTCTGATGCTGAGAGCGGGAATGAGCGCTAAGGTTTATTTACTGTCCAAACAGTAATTTAAGGCTAGATCAGCAGGACAGCTGCTGCCGGATAATTGAAGTCAGGGACTTTATCCATTCAGGGTGGTCATTCAGAGAAGGAACCAGTTTAAGTTCTTCTCCGCCGCACTTACGGAAATGTTCAGCCGCCCTTATCCCTATCTCCTCCAGTGTTTCGAGACTGTCCGCAACAAAAGAAGGACAAAAAACAACAACTCGCCTTACACCTTTTTTCACGAGTTCTTCCAGATGCTGCTCTGTGTAGGGTTTAACCCATTCCTCACGACCAAAGCGGGACTGAAAACTCAC
>CAJXDX010000006.1 GCA_913052275.1 uncultured Pseudomonadota bacterium
TCGAGGTGAGAGGATTTGAACCTCCGACCTCTTCGTCCCGAACGAAGCGCGCTACCAGACTGCGCTACACCTCGATTGAGAGAGGGATTATAACACTAGATGGGGGAAATGGCAACGAAGGATGGTGAATGCCTGTTATCGCAGTATGCTTTGAAGAGAAGCGATTTTATGCTGCTGGTCCTCATTGGAAGCATAACGCTCTGCCTGCGCAAGCTGTGCCAGCAGTTCCCTGCTAAGTTCAGGGTCAGCTTTGGTTCCCTGCTGATCAAGTTTCTTTGCAAGGATTGTCATCTGCACATTCCTGATAATCAGCCTGGGAAGTGTTCTCAGCAGGACATCACGCTGATTCAAAGCCTGGGTAATCTGGATATCATTCTCTGCTGACAGGGAAGCTTTTTTCAGAGCTTCCAGGGCTTTAAAATAAGCATTGATCCTGAGATTTATGTTCTGCTGCTGCTGTGCCTCCCTGATCAAAACTAGTACCTGCATGTATCTTGTTTCAAATTCTGTCTCAAGCTGATCAGGTGTGAAAACAGAGCGTGGAACTTCACTCGGGGATTGCGTAACCGGCAGATCCGGAGGCTGAGTAAGGTTCCGGTTTTTTGACCTGTAATAATTTACTACAACAGAATTTCGATCAGTGACCTCAACATAAGGCGGCAGGTCCATTACATCCGGATCAACCATGGCCTTCAATATGACACGTTTCTGGTGCTCCTTATCTGTTTCAATTTTAACTTGATGCAGGTATTCATGCTTCCTGAAACCCTTTACCCAGGTTCTTTTTTCTGCGTTTGGGAAAACAATCTGCAGGAAAAAGCTGGATTTAAGCCTTCCAGTATTTAGATCCTTCTTTTTTACCTCAACCACACGGTATGGGAACTTGTCCGCGTCTGTCATTACAGGCTCGTCAAAAACCACTTCAATGCCGAAGCGCCAGATATCACGCAGTTCGTCTTCAAGCTGCAGCGGGATTTTTTTCATTTCCTTTACCTTGTAAGACTTCCGTAATAGATTGACGGTTTCCGGAACCTCTTCCAGCAAAGCGGATCTCTGCATAAGCAAGAATGCATCAGTGTAGGTCAAATACTCATGGGTGCCGTTTTCCAGCTCCAGTACATAACGGTAGCGGTCACCGTGTTTATTTGTTTTTAAATAATTGCTGTCTTCTTCCTGAAGAATTCGGAAGCGAAGGATTCCCAGGACGAGGCTCTTACCTTCCAGTACATCATGTTTGCCAAAAGTTTTTACATATGCCCTGGCATTCAAAGCAGTACGGTAAAAATCATTCTTTTCCAGTACTCCAAAATCGGTAGTTGCAGCTGAAGGAAAAACAAGCGCCCTATTATTGCTGAGAATCAGCTCATCAGTGTGTGTCCACTCACGAATGCGGCTAAGCAGCCATTTTCTACTGGAACCATCACTTAGTAATGCCTGCAGGTAATAGTCGTCTTCACCGATGTTTTTCACAAAAACTGAGGAAATTTTTATGGATTTGAAATAACCCTTTTCCAACACTCCTGCCAGTTTGAGCGCTTTCTGGCGTGAGGTATATTCCGGAAAAGCAAAGGATGCGGTACCGTAGCTTGCCAGCATGAGTAATGCTGAAAGTAATGAAATAACAGTAAATTTATTCAAAATTCTTCCCCACAAAAATTTCCACATCAGTTGCAAGCTTGCTTGCTCTTGCAGACGGAACAGGCTCCAGCAGCTGCTCTCCCGGCAAAACCTGGGCCAGCTTGATGGCCTGCTTCAGCAGGTTTGCATGAAAGTAAATTTTGGTTTTGGGCAGGATTTCCTGCTCTCGCACTGAAGAAATATTAACTATATTAAGCTTGGCTCCCATTTTTTTTTCAATGGCAAGTTTATGCCGCTTGCTCAGCATCTCGGCCATGCGGTGTGCTCCATTGGGTTTTAGTGAGGCGTTGAGAATGGCAACATTCAACTGTTCAAACTGGCGGTATGACATCAAGGCTGTTACAGGATGCAGAAGCATTTTTTCCCGCTGGTTGACCATGCGTGGAGTGAAGATACTCCAGAATAAGACATCTGCTTCAGCCTGCTGCACTGTCTGTTCCTGTGCCTCCATTTCTTCCTTATCAATGGTGGAAATCAGCATTTTCTTTAGCTTCTGCATGGAAAAGGTTATGCGGCGTGAATCTGATTTTTCAGCATCAAACTCAATTTTGTAATTCACCATTGTGGAAATATTTAGTATTACCCTGGGATCTATTTCTCCGGTTTTTGTCCGTTTAATCTTTTCCTCAAGGGACAATTTCTCAAGAATTCCTTCCTCGGTAAAGTCAGTTATTTCACGTTCAGCAAAAAAAATGTTATTGATGAATGTGTTGGGAAGTATTACAGAGGTCTCGGTCTTTTTATACCCGGGAATAATCTGTATCTGGGAAAATAATGATGGTTCATAGAAACCCTCAAAGGACAGGTAGGGTGTTTGCTTTTCCGGAATCAGTTCGAAACGCTCGAGCATATTTCCGGATTTTACGGAAAGCGCCGATGCTGCTGAAAACAAAACCAGCAAAAAGCTTAGTACAATAAATTGGAAAAACTGCTTCATGATGCGTGGAATAGTCTGCAAAATATGAGTCTGGCGCAAGTCTGACAGAGTCAGAGACACCGACCTATAAATGCAGAAAATGAGCCACTAAAGCAAAGCAGTCATGAATCGTCGGAATCGTTTTCGGAAGGATGTATTTCAGGTTCCACAGGCATTTCTTCCTGATCTGGCATTTCAGGCTCTGCAGTTGATATTGATGCCGCAGTATTGTCCGGAGCTGCTGTATCCTGCTGTTCTGCTTCTATCTCTTCCTCCTCCCCGTCTTCGATTACCGGAGCAATGCCGATTACCTGTTCATCCTGTTCAAGACGAATCAGCCGATTGCCTTGAGTTACACGGCCGATTGTACGGATGTTTTCAACAGGAATCCGGATCAGTTTGCCCAGCTGAGTGATCAGGAAAAGCTGGAAATGCTCTTCAACTTCAAGCACATTCACTACTGGACCATTTGTGTCAGTGATCCGGATTGTGCGCATTCCAAAATTGCCCCTGTTTTTTGCAAGTGTGTAATCCGCAATCGGTGTCTTTTTGCCATAACCACCTTCGGTTACAGTCAGCAGTTCCCCGGAACCGGAAAGCGCAAGCGCGGATACAACCCTGTCTCCTTTTCGAAGTTTGACTCCACGCACACCTCGTGCCTGGCGTCCCATTGGACGCAGTGTTTTTTCGTTGACACGTAATCCCATACCGTCCCGGGTGGCAAAAAACAGTTCCTGGTCTCCGTCGGTAAGCTGAACGGAAATTACCGAATCGCCTTCATCAAGAGTGATTACCCTCAAACCGCTTACACGGATTTTTGCACAATCCAGCATGGGTGTTTTTTTGGCAACACCTCCTTCTGTACAGAGGAAAATATACTTGTTTTCTGCTTCCTTCGGCACATTCAGGCAGGCACAAATGCTTTCACCCTCACGTAAAGGCAGCATATTGATTACTGCTTTGCCGCGTCCGGTTGGTCCTGCCTGTGGCAGTTCGAACACGATTTTACGGAAAACCTGGCCTTTGTTGGTGAAAAAGAGCAGGTAATCATGTGTGTTGGCAACAAAAAGCTGCTCAACGAAATCTTCATCCTTGGTGCCCATGCCAAGGCGTCCCTTTCCACCGCGGCGCTGAAGCCTGTATTCACTGACCGAACTGCGCTTGATGTAGCCCTCTCGCGAAATTGTGACCACCATGTCTTCTTCATTGATCAGTTCCTCAATCATTATGGAACTGTCGCCTTCAATTATTTGAGTGCGTCGTTCATCTCCATATTTGTCACGGATTTCCACGCTTTCATCACGAATAATCTTGATTACACGCTCGTCTTTTTCCAGGATGTCCTTGTAGTCAGCAATGGCTTTTCCTACTTCCTCGTGATCAGAACGGATTTTATCCTGTTCCATTCCGGTCAAACGCTGCAGTTTCATGTCTAAAATTCCATGCGCCTGCCGTTTAGAAAGGGCATAACGGTCTACCAGAGCTGCTTCTGCAGTTGCACCGCTTTCAGCTTTTCTGATGATTTCCAGCACATCATCCAGGTTTTGAAGAGCGATCATCAGGCCTTCAAGCAGGTGCATCTTATCTTCAGCCTGTCGCAGTTCGTAACGTGTACGGCGGGTTACTACTTCAATCCGGTGCTGCAGGAAAAACTCAAGCAATTGTGGCAAGGTCAGCACCTTTGGCTGCCTGTCCACAATGGCCAGCATGATGATGCCGAAACTTGACTGCAGTGAGGTGTGCTTGTAAAGATTGCTCAAAACAACATCAGGATTTTCTCCGCGCTTGAGCTGGATGTAAATTCGCATTCCCTTACGGTCTGATTCATCACGGAGATCTGCAATTCCTTCCAGTTTTTTCTGACGAACAAGATCAGCAATTTTTTCCAGCAGTACAGACTTGTTGACCATGAAGGGAAGTTCAGTCACGATTATCAGGTCTCGTCCGTCATTTGTCTGTTCAAAGTGTGTTTTCGCCCGAATACGTACTATTCCGCGACCGGTGCTGTAGGCTTCATAAATTCCACTTTTGCCTATTATTGTCCCTCCAGTGGGAAAGTCCGGTCCGGGCACGAACTGCATCAGTTCCTGGACAGTGGCCGTGTAGCGATTATCAATGTAGTAAAGTAGGGCGTTCATTACCTCCTTGAGATTGTGCGGAGGAATATTGCTTGCCATGCCTACTGCAATGCCGGTGGAACCGTTGGTCAGTAAGTTTGGAATTCGTGAAGGCAAAACTATGGGTTCTTTGAGCGAATCATCGTAATTCGGCAAAAAGTCAACGGTGTCCTTGTCCAGGTTTGCCAGCAGCTCATGCGCAATCCTTCGCATCCTGACTTCCGTGTAGCGCATTGCCGCAGGTGAATCACCATCCACTGAACCAAAATTGCCCTGTCCGTCAATTAGCTGGTAGCGCATTGAAAAATCCTGAGAAAGTCGCACCACTGTGTCGTAAATCGCTGCGTCTCCGTGCGGATGGTATTTACCCATAACATCACCAACCACATTTGCCGATTTTCGGTAGGGCTTATTGTAATCATTCCCCTGTTCGCTCATGGAGAAAAGCACACGCCTGTGTACAGGCTTCAAACCGTCCCTGACATCCGGAAGGGCGCGTCCTACAATCACGCTCATGGCGTATTCCATGTAGGAGTCACGCATTTCGTGGACAATGTCAGATTCAAGTATTGATTCGCTCATGATTTTATTTGTTGCTGTTTCTGGTTAAGACACCGTGTTGCAAACTGCTCTCTCAAAGAGTTTCCACTTGATATGCATGATCACGTTTCTGCAGCACCAGCATTTTTTCTATTACATCTCCCTGCCTGATCTTGTTGACTACATCCATGCCTGATATTACTTTTCCGAAAACAGTGTGCTTGCCGTCAAGATGGGGCTGGGCCTCATGGGTGATGAAGAACTGACTTCCGTTTGTTCCTGGACCGGCATTGGCCATTGACAAAACTCCCGGACCGTCGTGTCGGCGTTCAGGTGTACATTCATCGTCAAATCGGTAGCCCGGACCTCCTGTTCCCGTGCCGTGCGGACAGCCGCACTGAATCATAAAATTTGGTATTACCCTGTGAAATTTCAGACCGTTATAGAATCCCTGCTCTGTCAGGGATATCATGTTGGCTACTGTGTTTGGTGCTTCATCCTCAAACAGCTCGAGGCTGATTTCTCCTCGATCAGTTTGAATTTGAATTTGTGGAAGTTCCTCAGAAATTATTGTCTCACTCATGGAAGTTTTGCTAAAGAAATTGTGAAATCATTTTTTTTTGCCTTTAGTATCTTCCTTACCGTCTAAAGACAAATCAGATATGTTATCAAGTCCAAGTGAAGAAAAATCAAAATTGGAAATTGAAGACAGGGTTTCAGCGTCTACCCATCGGTCATTTTCATACAGGATCAGCTTTGCTACCCCACGGAATGGAGTAAAAATTTTAAGGTAGGATTCTTCATCTTCACCCTCGAGAGTTAAATGAGTCTCGGTCTCTTCAACAATTTTGCCTGCATATTTGACTGATAACGATTTTGGAAAAGTCACACGTTTATCATCAATTTTCATGTCAGTGTGTTTCAGCTTAAGAAGAGGGAATGATTATTCAGGTACTAAGGTATCCAGACGGGCAATGGCGTGAACCGGGGCATTGCTTCCAGCCATCAGTTCACTCAATGCAGCATAAACGATGCGCTGCTTTTCCAGGGTACGTTTGCCTTCAAAAACCGGTGAAACAACCTGGATTTCAAAATGTCTTCCGTCACCTCCTACTTCCGCAGTGGAGTCCGGAACCTGGGATTCTATTGCCTGCTTGATCTGATCTTCAATTGTCATCGCACCTTCTGCGTTACTCATAAGTTCTCCTGTATTGTTACATCCAACTTGGTTTAATTGCTTCTTCCTGTTCAGGCTGCTCAAACATGAATGAGGTTTTACAACCGCAGGAACCCTTTGCAGAAGGATTGTTGAATTTAAGTCCACGGTCCATTAAATTGTAACTCCAGTCTATTTCAGTGTCCTTGATATAAAGATGGCTTTTTTTATCAACCAGTATTTTTATATTCTGCGATTCAAACTCCAGGTCAAACTTGGTTTTTTTTGAATCAAAATCCAGGGTATAGGTAAATCCGGAACAGCCACCACCCTTGACACCAACACGCAGGCAGACTTCTTCATTCAAATCACTTTCCTGCATTATTTTCAGAATCTCCTTAGCAGCATTTTCTGTGAGTGATATCATGGATTCCCCGGTTTCAATGAGTTTCGCTGACAAGGTTTCGATTCCATTCTGGAATTTCAACAATTATGTCTTGAGAGCCGTCTGGCACGCATTGGCAAGCCAGCCGCGATTGAGGCTCAAGACCTGGAGCTAAATCAAGCATATCCTCTTCATCATCAGTTGCCTCGTTGCAGCTGTCCAGTCCCTGCCGAACTATTATATGACAGGTGGAGCAGGCACAAACACCTCCGCATGAATGTTCCATGTCAATCCCAGCCGACAGCGCGGTATTAAGCATTGATCCCGGGAGGCCGTCTCCTTCTGTGGGAATTTCGTCAAACAATACCTCAACATTTTTCTTCATTGGAAGAAATGTAATTCGATAGTTTTCCTGAGGTAATTCGAATTCCTGTTTTTCAATATATGGATTGATTCCTGACATCGCAGATATGTTCCGGGTTTTAAAATTTCATGACTGTTAATTATACTGAAATCAGAACAATAAATCAATTTAAGAACCGTGTATTTGTATATTATTTAAGCTTTCACAGAGTCATTCAGCAGTTGTTAAGTAAAACTGTCTTCGGTCTTGATGAAAGCAAAAATTGTACGATTTTTATCGGATTTGAATATAGAGGATGGAATTAATTCTAAAGATGCGGCTTTTGCGAGTTATGGAGGTTGATTTTCAGACAGGGTCTGGTGAAGATTCAAGTTGGACCCTGGGCAAGTGAAGGATGAAAGAGGATCCCTGACCGACCGTGCTTTCCACTGTGAATTTGTTAAGATATTATTAGGAAATTATTAGAGGTGAGTTAATTCACAGCAGTTGATGTGAATAGGTCATTCACTCCCTGATTCCAGCTTGGAATCCATAAACTCAATAAGTTCCGGACTGGCCCAGTCTCGTATGCCCAGAGCTCTCCCAATGATGACTCCTTCTGGATTAATTAAATAAGTGATAGGAATATTCTGGACTCCATACAGGCGTGCTATTTCCAACTTTGTATCAGCAACCATTGGAAAAGTAAATCCATGCTTTTCGGCAAACTTGCTGATACTGCTTTTGTCCTCGCCCATTCCTACAGCCAGCACAATCAGCTTTTTTGATCCCATTTGCTGATACGCTTTTTCAAGATCTGGCATTTCTTTTAAACAAGGTACACACCATGTGGCCCAGAAATTCAAAAGCACAAAACGGTGATGATAGTCCTTTAAATTTATAGTGCTTCCATCCTTTAGTTCACCTGTGAAATCATGGGCCTCGATCCATATTGATGGTGGAGTAATCCGTAGGCTTTTAAGTAACTTTCTGTCTTCATCTGTTAAGTCAGCCTTTTTGCTGTGTGCCGTAGCAGAAGCAAATGCAAACAAAGACAAAAAAAGTATCAGGCTGTAGCGGAATATTTTTGGAAGAATTAATTTTTTGCTGCTCATCAATGACTTCAAATATTTTTTTACTTAAAACCCCATTTTACTTGAAAATATGGTGCTTCTCAATTCGTTGTGTCATATTCAGTCAAAACAGGCAGATGCAGCAGGCCAGTTATAAATCACCCTTACAAAATCAGTGTTTTCAATAAAATCCAGTTTCCGTAATAATTCAGCAAATGCTCTTTGTCCCTCGGAATCTCCAATGGCCAGCAATATTAAAGCATCCCTGAATTTATCCAGAAATTCGGCTGGAGGCAAATCACGGAAACCCCACGCGGGCCATGATTTTACCTTTCTATCAGGAGGTCCGGGACGGTTATCTACATAACCAAGGATTTTAACCCCCCGTTTTTCAAAACTATGTGCAGCCTGACGTCCAGTGGGGCCTGAACCTGCAATCAGCACTCCCCGACGATTTTTGAGCAAACCATATTCCAGCATGTAGTGTGCTTTTGCCTCAAACATTGCAGGACGCTTATATATTGATTCAACCCTGGAAAGACGTCCGGATGCATGAAATTTTTGCACGAGCTTTTCCGGATGTTTCGCCAGTTTTGCACCTTCTTTGTATGCCCTTAAAATAAAGTCGTAATCCTCCGCCCAGGGATTGGTGGAGTAACCTCCGAGCTTGTTGAACAGGTGACGTGTGGCAAAAAATGTGGGATGTGCTATAGGACATTCCGCGAATAAATCACATACAATCTGTTGATGGGAAATCAGGGAATTGCTCCATGACTGGTACTTTTCAATGCTCTCCGTAATCCTCCCCGAATCGGTAAAACCCTCCATCCTGCAGCCTGTCAGTTCCAGCTCCGGATTACTTATCATTAATTTAAGCTGCTTTTCCAGTCTGGTTTTATCCATCCTGTCGTCTGCGTCCATGCGGGCTATGTATTGCCCATGGCACTCAGCCAGTCCAGTGTTAAGGGCAGATATGATGCCCTTGGGCTTAGTGTGAATCACGCGTATTCTGGAATCCCTTTGAGAAGCTTCTTTAAGCAGTTCAGCAGTTGTATCGGTTGATCCGTCATCAACGATAACAAGTTCGATCTCGGTAAGGGTTTGAGATAAAATATCCTCGAGACAGCCCGGCAGAAAAGAGGCTTCATTTCGTACCGGCATCAACACGGAAATTAGTGGATTGGATTTCAAGATCAGATGCTGGAAAAATCTGTTGCAAGGAGAATATCCCGGATTTTTTCGCGATGATTTTTTTGCTGATTGAGCAGGATCACAAAATACAGCGGATCGCTTGTAGATAAATAACCGGCCATGCTGTATACCCCCCTGAGAGTTCCGGTTTTATATGGGATCTTTTTTTCTTTTGGAAGCAGATGCTTATATGGAACAAAAGCTTTAAGCAGTAACAGAACTGCATCTGGCGTCAAACGGTTTTTTCTGGAGATTCCGGAACCTTCAGCAATGCGGAATTGATCTGCGGAGATGCCGAGTTCCTTTGTTAAATATTCTTCAACTGCAAGCCTGCCTTTTTTGAGTGAGGCAGGAGATCCAAAACGCTTCATGCCGGTAGTGAGTAAAAGCTGATTCGCGGTGAAGTTGTTTGAATATAGCATCATCCCCGCGATCAGATCCTGTAGATTCAGGTTGTTGTAGTGCCTGTAAACAAGTTGTCCAGCTGAGCTGACCTGTCGCAAACTAACCTTCCTGTTTTTGAATGATAGACCATGCCTGAGAAAAATTGTCTGTAGCAATTCACCTGCATAAGCAAAACCTGAATCCGGAGGTATGCTTACACGGTGAATGCCCGAGGGCAGTTTTTTGCCTAAATGTTTTGCAAATGGAGTCAGTGGCGTCTGTTCTTCAGCTGAAGAAATAGCGCCATTTTTGTCAACTTTCAGATTAACCGTGTTGAAATTCACTACCAGTGCTCCGTTACGTGCGTCATAGGGATTCAGGGAATATTTAAGTCCGGGAATTTGAATATTTTCTTCAAAAAGTGAGGTGTCGAAAAACAGGCCCTGGGATATTTTAGGCACAGCTGGCAGGTCACTTAACCTCTCAGCTATTTTTTGCCATTCTTCTGAAACCAGAAAGGGATCTCCATGTCCTCGTATGCCCAGCTCATTATTCTGATCCATATAAAATTCTGTGCTGAATCTGAATTGAGAACCAAAATAATGCAGGGCTGCAAGCGCCGTGGCGTATTTTTGAACTGATGCAGGTACCAGCAGGGAATTTTGTTTAGGAGGGTATCGATATAATATCCACTTATCACTGGCGACGGTTACACTGCCATTCTTTACCAGTTTGCTAAACTTTTTGTCCAACTCTGCTTTAAAGGGAGTTGCTGCCCACAAAACATTTGAAAACAAGATATAAATACATGCAGCAAGTATCGTTAAAAGTGTTTTCTCTTGCACAAGCCGTAGCGTCTCATTACGATAAATTGTCCATAAAAAATACTTAAAAAAGATACTGATCATGACTACTAAGAAAATTCTTATTACACCTGGGGACGGGATTGGTCCCGAAGTTACAGAACAGGCTGTTCAAATTTTAAAACAAGTTGCTCCGCTTTTTGACATTCAGCTTGATTTAACCGAAAAGCCAGTCGGGGGCATTGCTTATGATTTAACAGGCACACCTCTTCCTGATGAAACATTGAATGCCGCAAAAATTTCTGATGCGGTGCTGCTTGGTGCAGTAGGCGGACCTAAATGGGAACCGCTTGATTTTTCAGTTCGTCCGGAGCGGGGACTGCTGAAGCTTCGTTCGGAGCTGGAATTGTACGCAAATTTACGTCCTGCTGCAATATACGGGGATCTGGTAAATGCTTCAACACTTAAAGCTGAAGTTGTTGATGGTGCCGACCTGATGGTGGTGCGTGAATTAACCGGAGGGATTTATTTCGGAACCCCTCGCGGAGTTGAAGAGCGCAACGGTGAGCGGGTGGGCTTCAACACACTTGTTTATTCAGAATCCGAAATCCGACGTATTGCTAAAGTAGGCTTTGAGACGGCAATGAAGCGGAGAAAGAAACTGACTTCAGTGGACAAGGCAAATGTGCTGGAATCTACTGAGTTCTGGCGTGAAATTGTAACTGATGTGGGCACTAATTTTCCAGAAGTGGAACTCAGTCATATGTATGTTGACAATGCGGCCATGCAGATTATACGAGATCCAAAGCAGTTTGATACAATGGTTACAACTAATATGTTCGGCGACATAATCAGCGATGCTGCAGCAATGATGACGGGTTCATTGGGGATGCTGCCCTCTGCCAGCATAGGAGGTGAAATCGGCATGTATGAGCCTGTGCATGGTTCTGCCCCGGACATAACAGGTGAGGATAAGGCCAATCCGCTGGCAATGATTCTTTCTGTAGGCATGATGATGCGCTACTCCTTTAATCTGACAGAAGCAGATGAAATGATAAAAAAGGCAGTGGTGGACACACTGGAAAAATACCGCACAGTTGACATTATGGCAGAAGGAAAAATACAGATTGGTTGCCGGGAAATGGGAGAAAAAGTTCTTCAATCTCTTGAACAAAATAATTCTTGAGTTCTGTTGTTAGAAAGTTCAATTTTTTTTTGTTAAGGATCCGCTACCAGGGATTTCGTCTTTGGCAGCACAATGTAAGATTTATTGAAAACTTACTTGAGTCCCTGATGCGGCGCTGGCTGCTGAAGGGGGAATTACTGCATACTTTTGTTAACAATTCACAACCTTATCTTCATAGTGAAAAACAGGCTGTAATTAATAATGGCAAAACACGGAAAGTAATTTTTTTTACATTCCGCACGCTGCATTTTCTGGATTGGTTTGCCCCTATTCACTTAGCTCTGGACAGGTTATTTCCTGAAAAATATGAGGTATTTTACATCAACTTTGGTGCAACGCTGCATCGGATTGGGGCAGGTATTGAGTATATTCGCTATCACCGAAAGGTGGAAGAACGTATGCTGCTGCTGGGGGTTTCTCCTTTGCGACATTTTTCTCACCAGGAGCTGGCAGAATATTCTTCAATTCCGGAACCTGCAGTCCACCTGACCTGTGAGTCAATCAGGCAGGAAACTTTTTCGGCTCCGGAAAGAATTTATCTTCCCCACTATGCTCTTCCCAAAGCCATTGATACAGGGTTGCCGGAAAATATTCGCTTCAATCATGTGTTCCTTCCCACACGACCACCATACACTTACCAGCAGCTGAATCAAAAGTTTCCCGGCAATGTTAAAGTCCATTCTGTTGGATATCCAAAACTTCATGCTGTTCACAGCAATGTACTATGTTTCAAAGATGATGAGCGCCCTGTGGTGATTTATGCTCCGTCTCTGGAGATTAAATTGCTTTTTGATGCCCTGGACAAAGGGTTGCTGGATATTATAAAAAAACTGACTCAATATTTGTTCGTGATTAAGCTGCATCCCTCACTTGCTTCAAGAAGACACTATGTTACTTCATTTATCAGCCGGCAGCTTAAAGATGCTGAACACATTCAATTCAATGATCTGGCAGGGATCCAGGAACTGGCAGAAGAATCATCAATCATGATTACTGATTATGGCAGTGCTGGGGGCGAGTATCGGATGGGATTTGGCCGCCGCATCATTTGTCTGAAAGTGCCTGAAGAATATGAAGGAGGGGCGGATTTGCGTTTCAGGGATGATTTCGCGGACGCGGTTTGTGAAGTCGGGGAATTGGAGCTGGTGATTGAGTCTGTAATTAATAAAGGGAATATTTCTTTTTCAGAACTGCAGGATATGCGAGAGAAAGTGCTCAGTTTTCCTGATGCTGCTGACGAAGCAGCAGCCAGGACAATCAACGAAATCTGTTCAAGTCGATGAGTCATTTTCCCTGTTAACCGATTCAGGAGAAAATGCCGGAATGCAGACAGACCAGTATTCTGCTTCTTCTTCAAATGGGTTTGAGTATTGCACCCTTACGCCTTTTCGCACCAGCAGTGATTCACCGGATTTAAGTGTTACTGTTTCTCCGTTTATTTCAATTTGTTTGCGCCCGCGCACCATAAGGGTGTATTCATCAAATTCCGGATTCTGATGCGGTTCACTCCATCCCGGAGGTGCAACCATGTGCGCCACGCTTAAATTGGTTTCATCAGTAGCTATACGTCCAACATGCTCTTCAATCAGTTTACCGTCTGTTGTGGGAACAACAAAAGGTGCCTGCTGCAAAAAAAAATTTTCACTCATATATTTGTCCTGTTAAAGTTGTTATTTAATTAACCTGGGGAATATTTCTTTCAGTGCCCTGTCATAATGAGACTGATCATCGATCTCTGTCCAAACAAGGTCCCCGACTCTTAAAAAAGGAATTTCAGTCTTTGAGCAAATATCAGAGATGCATTCTTCATAATGCCTGCTGCAAGGAAATTCAAGATGCGCCTCATGATAATCACACATTAGATTTAAAAGTTTGAGGGATATTTTGGAAATTCCAACCAGTTCTCCCTTTGCTGACAAACCGGGAAAAGGCTTTTTTGAAATTGCAGCAATTTCCCCTCTCACAATGCTGCCTGAGGTTATGGTGCCCGGTTGTTTCTCACACTTTTCTCCGTATATATATACCTCATCCCCGGAGCCTGTTTTACCTGAAGCCAGAACCACATCCGGACCTTCAAAATTTATCACAGAAGGCAAAGCACGAGATTCGTATAGCAGGTCTGACTCCAACAGCAAAAAATCCTCCTGCAGATAATTCTGTGCCACAAAGAGGGAGTGCATACTGCCGGTCTCCTCGAATTGCTTACTGTGAACAAATTCAAGCTCAGGTATGTCTGCCTGTTGCTGAAGATGTTCATGATAAAGCGATTCCTGGAAACCAGTCACAATAATCACACGATCTATGCCCTCATTTTTCAAACTTTCCAGAGAACGAGAGATCAATGATTTGCCTCCAATTTCCAGCAATCCTTTTGGAAGAAGACCCGTCACATTTCGCAGCCGAATACCCATTCCTGCCGCAAGGATGACGGCGGTGCTGATTTTTGAATATGAGGAAGTCATTCAAAATCAGGAAACCAGACGTTCCTTGGAGTCTTCCGGTATCTGTCCTTCAGGCTGGTGCTTGAACTGCATTTCATAAAGCTGCTGGTATCGTCCTCCCTTAAGCAGGAGTTCTTCATGTGCGCCTTGTTCTACAATCTGACCATTTTCCATAACGCAAATCCTGTCTGAACTCCTGATCGTGGATAGTCTGTGTGCTATCACCAGGGTCGTACGATTTTCCATCAGATGTTCAATTGCCTGTTGCACTTCAATTTCCGATTCAGAATCAAGCGCCGAAGTTGCTTCGTCCAGTATCAGTATAGGCGCGTCTTTTACTAATGCACGGGCAATAGAAAGACGCTGTCTCTGTCCACCGGAAAGGCGTGAGCCTTTTTCACCAATTAAAGTATCATAACCTTCCGGTTGTTCATTGATGAATTTGTGGGCATTTGCAGCACGTGCCGCCGCAAACATGCGCTCCTTTGAGCAGTCCGGCTGACCGTAGGTAATGTTGCTGGCAATAGTGTCATTAAAAAGAATAGTATCCTGGGTCACAATTGCGATTAACTTACGCAGTGAGACAAGATCCAAATCCCTCAAGTCATGTCCGTCTATGGTGACCGAGCCGCGCGTGATATCATAGAAACGCGGAATTAAATTGGCAATTGTTGTTTTACCCGCACCGCTGCTGCCAACTAATGCAACTGCTTCACCCTTGCGAAGAGTAAGCTTAAAATCCCTGATGGCAGGTTCTTCATTTTCCGGGTAGTGAAAAGCCTTGATATTCAGGTCAATTTCCTTTTCAAAGCTGGTTAATTTTTTTGCGTTGGGTGAGATAACAATTTCATCTTTTACATCAAGAATATTAAATATTCTGCGAACTGCAGCAAATCCTTCCTGGAGTTTTAAGTTGAATCCGTTAAGTTTTTTAACCGGTTCATTCAACATAAAAAAACTGATCAGAAAAGAGGTGAAATCCCCGGGTGTGATTTGTCCGTTGATGATAAAATATCCGCCAAATGCCACGATGGTGGCTCCGGCTGCAGCTCCAACAATTTCTATAATTGGATAAGAGTATGAATCAATCATGATTGAACGCATGTGGTTTTTATAGAGGTCATCGTTGGCACTTTTGAACCTCTTGCTTTCGTATTTTTCCATTCCAAAAGCCTTTACCACACGCACACCCGTAATTGTCTCCACCAGCAGGCTGCTCAGTCCTCCAAAACTAATCTGTCTTTTACTTACTGCAATCTTGTTTCGCTGACCAAAATTATGAATAAAGAGAATAGCCACTGGTATAATAATCATCGTTACTAAAGCAAGCTGCCAGCTGCGTAAAAACATGATTCCCAGCAGCAAAAAAAATTGCGGAATATCCCGGAAGGGACCTGCCACTCCGACCTGCATCATATTCTGGAAGGCGTGCAAATCGTTTGTGAAACGTGAGATCAGATCACCTGTCTTTGAACGATTAAAGAAGGTGAGAGAAAGATTAACGAGGTGGTCAAAAAGCTTCTGCCTGAGTTTTAGGATGAGACTCTGGACAAGGTGACCGACACAGTAGCTGTGACCAAAAAAGAACAAGCCCTTGACGGCAAAAACTATTACCAGTCCCAAACCAACCAGAAAATACTGCTTTAGTTCCGGGTTTTCTCCATACACTATGGCGTCAACAATATCTTTTGCATAATATGCAGGTGCTGCAGTGAAGATATTGTATCCTGCCATGCAGACAATGCTTAATATAACCCAGCCTTTGAGAGGTGAAATCAGGTCATATAAACGCAAAACAATATGTTTGGTTTTTTCTTCTTTCATGTCAGGAAGTATATTTCTGTTTTTTTGAGAGCAGACTATTGCTAATTATTTTTTTCAATCTCCCAGGTTGTCCCTTCCTGAGTGTCTTTAAACACGATACCGATTTTCTGGAGATGATCCCTAATAAGATCGGCACTCTCAAAATCCTTTTTTTCACGTAAGCTTGCACGCAGCTCAACCAGAATTCCCATCACCTCGTTCATATGCTGTTCGGACTGGCTTGTTTGAATTGATTCAGGAATGATGCCCAGAACATCCCCTCCTAATGTGGAAAAAAGGTGTTCTGCATCAGCAACTGCCTCAGGATCAGGATTATTTTCTGAGAGCAGATTGTTTGCTTCCCGGTTTAAATCAAATAATACGGCTAATGCCTGCGGTGTTGAGAAATCATCATCCATTGCCTGGCAGAAACGCCTGCGGAATTCTTCAAATTTCTTTCCGGATGACTTGGCTTCTTCAGGTTTTCGTTCTCTCAGTTTTTGAACAGTTTGATGCAGGCGTTTCAGTGAGACTGCCGCAGAGCGAAGTACGTTTTCATTGAAATCCACTACAGAACGGTAATGACTGGCAGCAATGAAGTAGCGCACCATCAGGGGATCGAAATTTTCAAATAAATCCGGAAGTGTCACAAAATTCCCGGTGGATTTACTCATTTTTTGTCCATCAATGGTCAGCATATTTGTATGGATCCATTTTCTGGCAAATGGTTTGTTGAGCCCCCTTGCTTGGGAAATTTCACATTCATGGTGAGGAAATTTTAAATCCATACCTCCTCCGTGGATATCAAATTCATCACCAAGATAACGTGTGCTCATTACTACACATTCAGTGTGCCAGCCTGGATACCCCCATCCGCTGAATGGATCACGCCAGCGCATCAAGTGTCCCGGTTCAGCTCGTTTCCAAAGCGCGAAATCTCCGGGGTGACGCTTTTCTTTCCGGACATCGACACGTGCTCCTCCAAGCATTTGATCGATTTCCCTGTTGGAGAGTTCACCATATTTTGGGTCCTTGTTGATTTCAAAATATACTGATCCATTAGATTCATAGGCAAGGCCCTGTTCCATCAGCTGTTCAATTGCTTCCAGCTGTTCCGTAATGTGTCCGGTTGCTCTTGGACTGATGTCAGGTCGAATTACGTCCAGCCTGTCCATTGCTTCAAAATGTCTTCGAGAAAAATATTCAGCAACAGCCATCGGCTCCTGCTTCAGTTCACGTGCTCTTTTCAGCAATTTATCCTCACCCTCGTCACCATCACCAATCAGGTGACCGACATCAGTGATGTTTTGCACATAAAAAGTTTTTAATCCGCAGTAGCGCAGATATCGTAGAATTATGTCAAAACTGACATATGCTTTGGCGTGACCAAGGTGACTGTCCCCGTATACTGTGGGACCACAAACGTATAGAGAGGCCTGTCCTTCGTGAACAGGATTAAAATCTTCTTTTTTACCGGATAAAGAGTTGTATATCTGGAGAGGCATTTCCCTGTTCCATTACTCTTCCAAATTCCATACAAGGAATTTTGTCAATCCAGGACTCTCTGCTTCATCTTGTGCAAAGCGGGGTTCCTGTGATTTGATTAACTGGATGTAATGGTTAATGCTTACTTCGATGCGTTCAAAGAATGGTTGAGGATATACACCAAGAAAGATGGTCCAGAAAACAAGGGGTAGAAGAACAACAACTTCACGTAATGTGAAATCATTAAGGCGTTTTACCATCTCTTTGGTCAGGGGGCCAAACACCACACGCTGAACCATCCACAGCATGTAAATTGCAGCAATCAATACACCGAATGCTGCAATAATTCCATACCAGATATTGACCCTTGCGGCACCAATCATTGCCAGTACTTCACCAACAAATCCATTCAGTCCAGGCAGGCCGATTGAAGCCATTGAAAAGAAGATAAGGAATGCGGCGAATTTGGGCATGGTATGCGCTACTCCGCCATAATCTGAAATCTCCTGCGTGTGTGTACGTTCGTAAATCATGCCAACAACCAGGAAAAGTGCCCCAGTTACAATTGCATGGTTAATCATCTGAATCCAGCTTCCATAAAGACCTTGTATGTTGAGTGCGAATAAACCCATCACTATATAGCCCATGTGGGCAACAGATGAGTAGGCGATAAGCCTCTTTATCTGGGGCTGGACCATTGCCACCATTCCTCCATAAATTATACCTATTAAAGCCAGCGCTATGAAGAAGGTAGAAAGCTCATAAACTGCCGCAGGAAAAACAGGCATGGCAAAACGCAAAAAACCATATGGTCCAAATTTCAGCAAAACTGCAGCAAGTTGAACCGACCCGGCTGTAGGAGCTTCATAGTGCGCGTCTGGAAGCCAGGTATGAAGAGGAAAAAGAGGAATTTTTACTGCAAAAGCCACTGCAAATCCTATGAACAGCCAGTACTGTGTATCAGCTGGAATGTCCATGCCATACCAGTCCAGAACACTGAATGACCAGACTCCATTTAAATCCATGTATATGTTTGCCGTATAGAGCAGGGCTACCAGCATCAGCAGAGAACCAAGCATTGTGTATAGAAAGAATTTGATAGCTGCATAAAGCCTGTTTGATCCTCCCCAAATGCCGATCAGCAAATACATAGGAATAAGCATTACCTCAAAAAATACATAAAACAGCACTACATCCATCGCGGCAAAACAGCCGAGCATGCCTATCTGAAGCAGAAGCATTTGGATTTGGAACTGCCAGTTGCTTTTCTGGACATTCCACGAACCAAGCAGCGCAAGAGGAGTGATGAAGTTTATAATCAGCAAAAAGAACAGATTAAGGCCATCCAATCCCATGAAGTATTCTATGTTGAATTGTGTGATCCATGGAATTCGCTCAACCATTTGCAGTTCAGCAATGGTTGAATCAAAATTAAACCAGAGATGCAGACTTAAAAGGAAAGTGATTCCGCTGCTGATAAGTGCGCCTACACGGGCTGGTATGCCGTTAGCTTCTCCCCTGAAGATGCCTGCCAGGGCAATACCCAGTAATGGTGAAAAAATGATGATCGAAAGAATTGGGATTGTAGAAATGATCACCTGAAATGTTTGGAGAAAGTTAAGGAGTTACACCGGAATAAAGTATGTATCTGCACATACTTTTTACAGGATGATTTATGTGAGAATTTAAAGTGATAAAATCTTTTAGAAAATTAAATCTGCATATAAAACTAAGAGAATTAAGCACTTAAAGCAAGTTCAATCTGAAGACAGATATCACTTGCATGCCTTAACAATCGTGCTTCATGTAAGCAAACGATATAATAAAGGCTCCATCAGTTCCCCGACAGTTTGATTTTCATTGAAACTCATTTCCAGACCAAGCAGCAGGTCCAATGGATGTATTCCTTCACCTGACTCATCCACGCAGCGTCCGCTTGTAAAAGAGCTGGTGTTTGACATATGTACAATTTCATTATCCAGAAGATCAAGTTTTAGCCACTTTTGTTTAAATCCTGCAAGGTACTCAACTTGTTCGAAGCTTCCGAAACAAATAAATCCGTTTATAAAACTCAATGCAGTAAACCCAAGGAACAATCCCGGACAAAGAGCCCCGGATTTAATTTCATTGATGAGATTTTCCTGAGTCAGCTTCAGCTTATAATTTTGACTTTGCAGTTCATCTCCATTTAACACAACTGACTCCTGCCGCATTTTATTTTTATAGTTAACATCTACTGTGAACAATGGGGTATCAGAAGGAAAGACAGCAAACACTGAATCACGTACTGCATGATCAAAAAACAGCCGATTAATTGGGTGATTTGAGTTTGCAATTACCAGTACCAAATAATTGCGAATAACCTCGTTCAGGTCAAAATAGATAATGGACTTGGACGGAAAGATTTTTCCAAGCTGATTTGTGCAAAACTTAGAGGCCCATTTCGTAAAATCATCACCAGTTTTTGCCTTGGGGGAGATTCCCAGAATTGGTTCAGAAAAATGGGTCATGAGGTCAGCCATTTTTTCCGGAATCCTGCTTTGAAAAACACGTACATCTCTCATCTTTCCCGGAATTAAAGAGATACGTCGGTCTGAAGAATCTCGGACACGATCGTTATCAGCACGTTTTAACTCAGCAAATCCCGGTGCATGCACGGATATTACTGATTCCAAATCTATGCGATTGCTGAAATTGAGACATCCGGACCAGGCTGCGTTTGCAAAAGGAACTCCTGAATAAGATCCAACAAAATAAGTTTCTCCTTGAGGCATTCCAAGCAATGCCAAATTATGCAAAGCCAGAAAAGTTGGACCTTCAGACGCAGTGAGGTGAGTTGCTGTCTGCAGAACACGAGTTCTTTCCAATTCTGCAGAATATTTTTGTGCCTGCTCTTCAGTAAAACCAATCCTGCAAAATTCAGTTGCAAATGCCTGCCGCAATTCTACTTCCAATGGAGGCGGTGCGGCAGTTGTTTCCCACAGACTTCCGGAATATTCGGTAAGAGAAATATTCCACACTCCGGACAATATTCTGGCCAGTTCTGGACGCTTTGCTTTTTGTAATGCACTCTGAATAGATTTTGCGTCAAAAGACATTTGTCAAAACTTGAAGTTTAGTTTTCATGCTCATAAACTCGGGTGATTAATTTTTACACAATTGACAAAAATTCAGGTAAAAAATCAGTATTTTTCTTAATACCAATGGAAATTATCCTGTCTTGATCGGCAATGCTTTTCCTTGCAGGTATTTTTAAACCTAAAATTTTTCAAATGCAAAAGTAGTTGAGTTCTAAACCACTGTTAAAAATTTGCTGTCACTTTGAAGGGATGCCTGTTCCCAGTCGGGGCTATCAGACAGATGCTGGCATAGACCTGACGGCAATGGCTGTTGAGCAGAAAAGTCATGGAGTATTCTTGTTTGATTCAGGAATCTCAATTCAGATCAGTGATGGATATTATGTGGAAATAGTACCTCGTTCAAGCATAATCAGGACTGATTTTCATATGGCAAACAGTTTGGGAGTAATTGATCCAGATTACAGGGGTCGTATTCTTCTTCCATTCCGCTACATTGGTCAAGGTGATGGAATGCAATCAGCAGAAAGTCTTTTGAAACAGCGAATAGCTCAGATGCTTGTGAGAAAGCTGGAACCATGCAGCATTGAAGTGGTGGATTCACTTGAAGATACAACACGCGGTATAGGAGGTTTTGGAAGCACAGGGCAATGAGTTGCTTAAGCATGATTAATCGTCTCATTCCGCAAGCGGGACCACTTCCATCTCAAGAACTTCCCATCCAGGCGGGTTGTTCCTGAATATTAAAGAAACGATTACCCTTTTACCTGATTCTTCATTTCCCACACGGGCACGAACCACTGAAGGGCTGCTGGTATTTTTCCGCAGGTCCAGATGCATTTCAGGATCCTCAATCACAGGGTACTGTTCCAGAATGGGCTTAAGTTTTTCATGGGATCGAATAGCCTGTTCTGCTGTTTGAAAAACTGCAGTTTTTTCAATTCCAGAACGTTGTGAAATAATAGCAATTAAAAAAAATCCGAACAAAATTATATTTCCCAGCAAAATTCTTAATATTCCTCTGAGGGCATTCCGATCATCAATAACAACTGTTCCCCACCACTTGTCTGCGAGGCGCCTTGCGTAGCTGTCACGCAAGATTACCGCGCCTTCAACTGGAAACAGCAATATCATCAGGTTTCTTTTAATTAACACAGCCAGAGTCACTTGTTGTTCCAGGTCATCAATCTTTCTAATTGTCATACCCAGCAGAATCTTTCCCAAACTTCTTCCAAAAATATCTTTAAATAATAACACCAGAGCTATGCCGCCATAAAATGGCAATAAACCATAAAAGCCACTTGTCTGAGTAACTATATCCCAATGCTCTTCCCGAAATACGTGAACAAAGGTATTTGCCAGAAGCAGTGCGAAAATAAAATCAATCAACAAGGCAAACATACGTTTCCCTTTTGAGGAAACCTGAAGTCGGCTTTGATTTACCTGGTTTTCAGATTCTGTTTTCTGCATTGAATCAGCTTCATGTCTTTTCAGAACATTTATTCAGAAACTCACGTATAGCCATGGCTACAGGTTCCGGATTATCGAGGTGCAGATGGTGACCACCCGGAACAATCCGATGCTGCAGGTTATTCAGATAAGGCATTCGTTTACGCAAAAGTTCATACCAGTAATCTTTCTCTGTATGCTCTGCCTCAATCAGCAGCACAGGTGCAGTTATTTCCTTAATAAATGCCCGTGCCTGTTCTTCAGTGAAATAATGGCGTGACTTGCTTTTCAAGATGGGATCGCTCCTCCACGTATATCCCCCATTCACGGGCTGCAGGCCCCTTTCAACTAAGGGTCTAACAGATGATTTTAAAATCCCCCCAACCTGATGACGAGCTTTGACAGCGCTTTCAATGTCTGGATAAATAGGCAGTTGTTTTTTAGAGCGGCTCATCCATTGGATTGCTGATTCACGGAAATCTTCTGGCATTTTCTCAGGTTTCTGTACTATCGACCCAATGCCTTCAATTAAGATGACATAATCTATTTTTTCGTGTATTGTGCCTGCCAAATATGTAGCAACTCCAGCCCCCATAGAATGTCCCAGCAAAGAAAAACGTTCCCAGCCCAAAACATCAGCTGCTTCAATTACATCCATCACCATATCTATAAAATAATATGCTGTCCCGGAAGGACGGTGATCAGAATGCCCATGTCCAGGTAAATCTAAGGACAGTATTCTTAACTCTGGTAAAAGGGGCGCCAAATTATCAAAGGTAGCCGCATTATCAAGCCAGCCGTGAAAAGCAAGGACTGGCAGGCCATCGGGATTCCCCCAGCATTTTGCCACTAAACGTATGGAAGAAGTTTGAATTTCCAGTTCTTCAGGTTGATTAACTGACTGAAAATCAATGTTGTTGTTTCTTTTCATGTTGATCAGTTCTTAAAAACTTTGGACAAAAACACTTTTCAAATCATAAGATACAATTTAACAATCTGGTCAGATAGTTTTTCTTCACACCATCACATCATAATCCTTCTGATTGCTCAATAAAAACCCA
>CAJXDX010000007.1 GCA_913052275.1 uncultured Pseudomonadota bacterium
TCTATGTGGCTTTTGCTTCGCCGCAAATCACGGAATGAAAAAGATCTTGAACAACCATCTCGTAAAATCAAAAAGACGCGTCTTGAACAACTAAAGAAAGAGCGTGACAAAGAACTTGATTTGAGGATTAAAGAAGAGAAAAAGCTTCAGGAAAGTAAACAGGCCGCTCAGCTTGAAAAAGCCCAACAACGTGAGAAAGTTATACAAGATCAAATTGCATCTTTGGAAGAACAAAATCAAAGTATTCAGGTCTTACAGCGAGATTTAACTGATGCACAAAAACCCCCAGAAAAGCTTGAGCAATCAGATTCTTTCCTTGATCGCCTTCGCGCAGGGGTAGATAAGACTAGAAGACAAATACTAAACAATCTGTCCGATGCTGTTTTAGGTAAAAAAGAAATTAATGATGAAGTACTGGATGATTTGGAAGAAGTCCTGATCAGTTCTGACATCGGGCCAGAAACCACACAACGTATTCTCGAGGCAATCACTAAAAAAGTGGAACGTGAAGAATTAAATAATCCCCAAGCACTGCAGTCAGAAATTGAGCAGGAAATTCAGCGCATAATGAGTAAAAAATATCAAGTCCCGGGGACTTCTGATCGTAAGCCGTTAATTTTGCTTTTTGTTGGTGTTAACGGAGTTGGAAAAACAACAAGCATTGGAAAAATTGCAGCACAATATCGCCAGCAAGGTAAAAAAGTATTGATGGGTGCTGGGGACACTTTTCGCGCGGCAGCAATTGAACAGTTGGCCGAATGGAGCAAGCGTGCTGATTGTGATATTGTCCAGAAGAACGCAGGAACTGACCCGTCTGCAGTGATATACGAATCTGTGCAAAAAGGAATAGACGGTGATTATGATGTAGTAATTTGCGATACTGCAGGACGTTTACATACAAAAAAGAATTTAATGGAAGAATTAAAAAAAATGGTGAGGGTTATTCGGAAATTGATTCCGGACGCACCGCATGAAGTATTGTTGGTACTGGATGCCACTACCGGTCAAAATGCTATATTCCAGACACGAGAGTTTTTGCAAGCAGCAGAATTAACAGGGTTAATAATCACTAAATTAGACGGAACATCAAAGGGAGGAGTGGTTATCGGGATTGTCAACGAATTTGACATACCAGTACGATACATAGGCTTGGGTGAGCAAGTAGACGACCTGCGTCCATTTGATGCGCAGCAATTCACGAAATCAATTTTTTCATAGTAATTTGATTTTGCCTGTTTTTTCCGATACTAAGCACTTTATTACACCCGGTTATATGATATAAGACAGAGTGCCAGTGCAAGGAAAATCAGATTTCCGCTCCAAGCTGCAAAAAATGGAGTTATCAGTCCCGCACCCCCAACTGCCAAAGAGATCTGATTGAGCATCCAAAACAATATTCCCAACAGGCAGCTTATTGCAAGTGATTCTGCTGCCATTCCACGTCTGTTATATGATGCAGACAGCCCCAAACCAATCAAAACCATGATAAATATTTGAAATGGATAAGCAGTTTTCTGTAATAATTCAACACGATGCTGTGTCACATCCTGACCCTCGCTTTGAAGTTTGAGAGTATCCTCATACAGATCAAAGATAGGTTTGTGATGAGGTGAAGCTGGTATTTCAAATGGTACAGTAGGTAATTTCTCTTTTTCAATTTGCCATTGATCCAAATACTTCAGTTGTATGTTCTCATCCTGGAAAAAGTGCTTCTGAACATTTTGAAAAACCCATGATTTTTCCTGTTGTTTGCCACTTTCAATTTCTGTCTTTTCCACAAGTTGAAAAGGATTCTTCTGCCAGTGAAATGACGTAATAGAACTTAAACGCCCCTCCTGTCGACGATCTCCAAAATAAAATATACTTTGCTCCTCACCTACTTTCCACAGGGGCATTAAGCGCGCAGTATTATCAGGTTTCACCCAAGTTTGATGCATCCATGTATATACATAATTCTGACTTAAATATGCAAAAACAGCAATCAATGCCGAAACAGCTAATACAGGGAAAGCCAGTCTCCAGCCGCCAATACCTGAACTGCGCATAGCCGTTAATTCGGCGTTCTTGTTAAATGTACTGAATGTGGAAACCGTGGCCAATAACACAGTTATTGGTATAATCAATTCAAGTAATAAAGGGAACAACAATGCTGTTTCCTTAAGAAATTCCACAAAACTTAACCAGTCAGAAAAAACTCCGCTAAGGTTGCCAAAAAAATTCCCAATCATTGTCATCAATACAAAAGCACTGAGAAACAACAGAAAATAGCGAATGAATTCTGAGGCAATGTATTTTGAAATCATTTTGTAAGACTGAATTTTTAATCAATCATGGATAAAATTCTCCATATGAAAAATTCTAAGATAAGGTTTCTTCAAATAAGGTGCAAAGTAATTAAACAGGAGCAGATTTTATTTGCGCAGAAATAAGGGCATTATTTTGCATGTGAGCCCTTGATTAATATCATACAGAGATTATATTTCTTAATATGATGTAATAGGATGGAAAGCCTTAGAGAAGTCAATGAACGAATTAATTCTTGTACTTGAGGAAAATCCCGAAATCCAGGCAGTAATTTCTGCATCGCTGAAGGACAGTCCGGTTTTTATCAATCAGGAGTTAGACCCGGATTATTTTCTCCAACAGGTGCAGAATCTGAATCCTGATTTAATTTTTCTCAGTAATTCAGACAGTGAGAGCAATTACAGGACATGCCGCAAGATTCGTGAAGATCCAGCAATTAAAAATATCCCCGTAATTTTATTAGTAAATGCCAAAGACGAAATTAACGAAGATGCATTGAGAGAACTAAAAATTAACGGGATGCTTCGTAAGCCTTTTGAAGCATCAATGTTAAAAGAGCAGATAAGTCAATACATCTCTTTAGATGAGAATTTCGGAGCTGAACCAGACAAGGAAAATGATAACTTTGCTTTTGATATGAGCAGTATTGACAGCGATTTGAAAGATATCAAACAACAAAATCAGGATCAGTCACATCCGGCTAGTAAAGGGGCTGATGCAATTCATGATTCAGTGCAAAAATCTCAAGATTCATCTTCTGCCGTATCTGCAGGCAGTAAAATGGATTCATTGGTTCTAGAAGACATTTTGATTGATAAGGAAAGCAGGGGAAAAATAAGCTCTAAGGAAGATATGCTACCAGACGAATCAGAAAAAACTCCTGATGATCCTGAATTGGCAATGGACGACGAATACAATTTTGATCTTAAATCTGAAGAAAAAATTGAAGATGATTCATACAAAGAAAAACCAGAAACTCACTCAACTGAAACTGATCTAGTTCCAGGAGGACTAGAAAAACTCAAATTGTCCGGACTGGAGGATAAATATGCTGAAAGCCGACTTTTTAATAAAAATGAAGAAACAGAGCAAAAATTACGCAGTGGTCTTACAGATATTGACCTTGAGAAAAATGATTTTGAAGATCCAAGTGTTATCTGGTCACATCCTCCTGATTTAGAGCAAACACCAAGAGAAGGCTTGACAGATATCAGTTTGAAACAAACTGATTTTCATCCTTCATTCCCAAAGCATCTTGCCTCATTAGAGGGAACTTCGGGAACTATAAGACAGGAAGATGAAGCCGGACTTGAGCAAATGTCAGAAATGGATGATAGTCTGCTGAAGACTGGGAAAGAAGAATCCAGTCATGTAAATGGGTATGCATTAGACAGTATACTTTTGACTGATTCAGAAGAAAAAGACGCAGAAGAGGATGATAATATTGTAGATGCAGAGCAATTTGTTATGGATTCTTCCTTAGATGAATTTGATGAGGGTTTTATCGATAATCGGGATGATGATGAAATAAGTTCTATGGTCAGAGAAAGTATTGACGATCAAGAAATCATCAGCTCAGAAACAGCGCTTGAAGAACTTGAAGACCTGAGTTTGCAAATGGAATCTCTTGAGTCAGAAGAAGATGAATTAGAAGCTGAAGAAAAGGAGTTTGAAACAGATCTGGATAAAGCAAGAATTCTAAACGAAGGAATAACTGCAGATTATCAGGAAGATGAACTTACAGAATTTATGGTTGATGAACTGGGAGATCTGCTTGAACTGGATGAAGATGAGGAAAGCGATGAGATGGAACAGGATTACTTGCCGGCATCAGAAATTACCTATGCCCTTGAAGAAGACGTATTTGTCAGCTGGGATGAGGCTGAAGAGGCTTTCATGGGGTTTGATAAAGATTCAGTAATGACTGAAGATGCAGATTGGACTGATACAGAGACAGGAACTGAAAAAAGTTTAGGTAAAGATTATTTTTCTGATAAAGAGGGTAGATACAGTTTTAATGAAGATGAATTGAAAGATATTGTGACCAGCTCTGTTCAGAACGCATTAGAAAAATCTATTGCTTCATCTTTGGTTGAATTGGCAGTTTCAGAAATAAAAAATAATGTTTCAGGAAGAGTTTAAAACTCATGTCCATAAGCTGATGCTATCCTTGCCCCAAGAAGTGCATTATTAAATACCAGTGCAATATTGGTTTTTAGACTTTCTCCATCAGTCAGCTGACTGATTCGTTCCAGCAAAAACGGAGTCACTGCTTTTCCATCAATACCCTTTTCTGATGCCTCTTTAAGTGACTTGGCAATAGCCTCTTCAATGACTACTTCATCCATTGCATCTTCCGGAAGCACAGGATTCGCAATTACCAGACCTCCGTCTAACCCAAGCTCCCATTTAACTTTCATGCAGCGTGCAATTTCTTCAGCAGTATTGATGCGCGATTGAACAGAATACCCACTGGTTGTTGTATAGAAAGCAGGAAATTCATCGGTACGATAACCAATGACAGGTACTCCCTGGGTTTCCAAATATTCTAGAGTACGTGGTATATCAAGAATGGATTTTATGCCTGCACATACAACCGCTACATTGGTGCGAGATAACTCCATCAAATCACCAGATATATCCATGGTCTTTTCACTCCCTCGATGAACTCCTCCGATACCGCCTGTAACAAATACGGAAATTCCAGCCATTCTGGAACATATCATGGTGGCAGCAACGGTGGTTCCACCGTCCTGCTTTTGTGAAAGAGCCAGCGGCAAATCCCTGCTGCTGACTTTCACAGTTTTTGTTCCTTGAGCAAACTGCTCAAGTTCCAGATTACTCAAACCTATTTTGATGCGCCCTTCAATAACTGCAATTGTGGCAGGTAAAGCACCTTCTTTACGGATAATACTTTCAACCTCCAGAGCAGTTTCCAGGTTTTGCGGGAATGGCATCCCGTGGGAAATGATAGTGGACTCAAGAGCTACAACAGGCCCCTTTTCCTTAATTGAATCCTGAATTTCCTCAGAAATATCCATCCATTTACCAAGTTCCATTTTTTACCATATAAGTTTGGAAATTAATGCTAACAGTGTTTAGTAATTTGCTCCCGAAAGTATCTGAAACAGGAAAAACTGTCAAACAGCATTCACAAATAAAATTTTATCAAAAATGGCTCACCCCAATTCTGTAAATGAGTAACTTTTCTAATTGTAAATAGATTTAGCAGTTACAAGATCGCTGGTTTTTTCTTTACAGATAAAGTGAATCTTGATAAAAATAACCCTTTCTTTAAAAAATGAAATATTTTCAACTCATTCAAGGCCATTCAACAATGAAAAGAAATATTCTTTTAAACCCGGGCCCTGCCACAACCACAGATACTGTTAAACAGGCACTAATGGTTCCGGACATTTGTCCTAGAGAAGAGGAATTTGGTGAACTGACACAATCAGTGCTGAAAAAGATAGTGGATGTAGTCAATGGTCAGTCAACTCATTCCACAGTTATTTTTGCAGGTTCCGGAACAGCAGGTGTAGAAGCCTCACTTTGTTCAGTTGTCCCTAAGGATGGTAAAATCTTAATTCTAGACAATGGGGCTTATGGCAAGCGTGCCGAAACAATTATACAGGCTTATGGAATTTCACACAGGACTTTCCGGATTGAATGGGGTGACTTTCCAGACATCAGTCAAATTGAAACTGTTATAAAGGAAGAACCCAAACTGACTCATTTCTTTTTTGTACATCATGAAACCACCACCGGAATGCTCAATCCTTTAGCTGAAATGTTGGAGCTCTGTGAGAAGTATGAGCTGGATTCAATTGTTGACGCAATGTCATCATATGCTGGATTGCCCATTGACCTACAAAAACAGCCGATTGACTATTTAATCTCCTCCTCAAACAAGTGTATTCAAGGCATGGCCGGGGTTAGTTTTGTGATTGCCAACAAAGAAAGACTAAAAGCGACCTCCAATGTTCCACCAAGGAATCTATACCTGAACCTTTGGGGTAATCATAGTTATATTGAACAAACAGGACAGTTCCAGTTCACTCCTCCAGTTCAAATTGTTTACGCTCTAAACCAAGCTTTGGTTGAGTTTTTTAAGGAAACACAATCCGGGCGAACTGCACGATACGTAAAATCTTATGAGACTTTACTGGAAGGGATTGAGCAGACAGGATTGGAGATGCTGTTGCCTGAATCACAGCATTCCAAGCTGCTGACAGCGATTGTTGAACCACAATCCCCTGAATATAATTTTAAGGAGATGCACGATCATTTTTATGAAAATGATGTGACAATCTATCCCGGGAAAGGCGCCAAGAAAGACACTTTTCGTATAGCAAATATAGGTGCAATTGATTACCGGGATATGAAGGTTTTTAATGAACTCATGCTTCAATATTTTCAGGAAAAGAAAATTATTTAGCTTAACAGAATCTATAAATATTGCTGATGAAAATAGGCATCCTTAAATGTGATTCAACAATGGAACATTTCCGCAAGGAGCATGGAGATTATCCGGACATGTTCATTTCACTCTTTCAAAGTGTTGAACCTATTCTGGAATTTGAAACCTATGATGTGATTTTGGGGGAGTATCCAAAAAACCTGCAGGAAAACGATGTGTACTTAATTTCCGGCAGCCGTTACGGTGTAAACGATGGAGATAAGTGGATTGATGATTTGGAAAAATTTGTTTTGGAACTTCAACATCGGAAACACCCCTTGATAGGCATTTGTTTTGGACACCAAATGATTGCCAAGGCCCTTGGTGGAAAAACTGAATTGGCCTCTCAAGGATGGGGAGTAGGAGTACAAAACTATCAAAAAATTTTGACTGAGCCTTGGATGGAGCCTGATTTAGAGCAATTTTCTATCTTGTCCTTTCATAAGGATCAAGTTACACAACTTCCGGAAGGTGCTGTATTGATTGCAGAAAGTGATTTCTGTCCTTATTCTGCCTATTATATCGGTGAATGGTTAATTTCATTCCAGGGACATCCTGAACTAACAAAAGATTATGTCAGAGCCTTGTTGCATCAGAGGGAAAATATTTTAGGTCAGGAAGTTCTTGAAAGTGGCATTAAATCCCTTGAACAGCAAATTCAACCACAGATAATAGCAAAATGGATACTCAATTTTTTACATAATGGAGTTGTTACAAAACAGGGGAATTGACCACTTTTTTTATAATTCCGTTTCTCTATATCCTGAATTTTGCTGCTTTAGTTCCCAAAGCTTAAAATATCGAACAACATAATTCAGTGCATCAAATACAGAGCAAAATAATCCCGGCAGTCCGTCCCTGAATCCTCCCTTAAAAATATAACGCCTAATAAAACGAGTAAATGGTTTAAGTAATGTATAACTCAGGGTATTGAGAAAATTAACTTCGAGTCCTGCATCCCTTAGATATACAGCTTCTACACCTGTATAGAAATTGAACTTTCTTAAAAACTGGCTGATGTTCTGATACGGGAAATGCAGCATATCGTTGCTCAATTTTCCGATGCTTCCGTCAACCACCAATTTTTCATGCACGTGCTTATTAGGGAATCTTGCCTTGCCTTTACGGAAAAGGCGCAACTGTGTATCAGGATATTGACTCCCATGACGCAGCCAATGCCCAAAATAATGATTTCGGCGGTTCAGCCTGAATGCTGAATGTGCAGTATCCTTCACAGCATCTTTTATCTCGTCAACAAGCTTTGCCGGAAGGCGCTCATCAGGGTCTATGTAAAAGAGCCACTCTCCTGTAGCCTGATCCATAGAGTAGCTTTTGTTGATATTTAAGTTATGATTATTCGGGCGAGAAAAAACCTTACAGCCGTTATCTTTTGCCACTGTCAAAGATTGATCATGACTTTCACAATCTACATACACAATTTCAGAAGCCCATTGCAGCTCGGGAAGTAATTCACGCAAATGATCAACTTCATTGTGTCCAATTATAGTTACGCTGATTTTCATTGAAATTTAGTTGGGAAACTTATATTTTTCCCCAAAATTATTTTCCTTTTTATTTCATAATTACAAAGTGTTCAATCTAAATCATGTCCAATCTGTTGTCAATATTGTAGAAAAATCCTGTTGATGCATAAGATTCTTTCCTTTCAGAAATTTCCCGGTAAATAAGACGATTTACTAATAATCTTCTTACACCTCCAAACTCTTGACACTAAATATCTCAATGTCATATCTTTAGGTTGTGGTGTATTTATGCATATGTGCCTGCAATTCAATTTTAAGCTCAGATCGTAAAGAAAAGTTTAATGTTCAAAACAGTTAACAAAGATGTCTGGGTTTTTGATGTGGAATGGGTCCCTGATCCGGAAGCAGGAAGAAGACTTTTTGAACTTCCTGAAGATACTCCGGATATTGATGTATTAAAGCAAATGTGGGAAGAAGGAGGAGCAGATGAAGAAAATCCTATGCCTTACCTTAAGACTTCAATTTGCAGGATAGTATCAATTGCAGCTGTTATCCGTACTGAAAAAGGGAACGGCAATGTAGCCTTGTCTTTAACATCATTGCCTCATAATGTTGATGATCCCAAACAAACAGCGGAAGCAGAAATCATATCAAGGTTCCTCAATGCAGTAGGCGACAAGAAACCCCAGTTGGTTGGCTTCAACTCAGCAAAAGCGGACCTGAAAATACTGGTACAAAGGGCCACTGCCAATTCAGTACAAGCCGCAAAATTCGCTAAACGGCCAAACAAGCCCTGGGAAGATTACGATTATTTTGATGCCAGAAACAGTGAAGGTCATATTGATTTAATTCAAATTCTAGGGGGCTTTGGAAAGTCCACACCTTCACTTAATGAGATGGCAGCAGTTTGCGGAATTCCAGGCAAACTTGGAATAATGGGACAGGAAGTTGCCCATTTGTGGCTGGAAGGCCGCTTACTGGAAATTGTTGCTTATAATGAATGTGACGCGTTAACCACATACTTAATTTGGCTGCGAATGGCATTTTTTGGAGGTTTTTTTAACCAGGTTCAATATGAGGAGGAACAGGAACGTGTCCGGAATTTACTCAGCACTGAAGGAACTCTTCCGGGAAAAGAGCATTTGCTTGAATTTCTTGAAACTTGGGAAATGACATCAACTCCGGATCAAAAGGAATAAATATTAACGTGCTTAATCATTCTAAATTGTTCAAAAACTCAATTTGAGACACTTTTGTTTTCATGGAGTCATTTTTTTTAGAATATTTGACTGCAGCAAACTGATATTGATTTGACATGACAATTTTTAACCGTACTCGACTGACAAATGATGTTTTTAAAATTGACATCAAACGTATGCGCAAGGGTTGGTATTCAGACAAATACTTTGAAAATATTGGTGTCATGCTAAGTACTTTGGCTGAACAGAAATATTTGTTCAAAGGAAAAGCCTTGCGTTTGGGAGATATTGATCTATCCAAAACAAAAACTGGAAACATTGAAGTTGAAATGCAATGGTTCACTCGCCGCAAAGGAAAAGTTGTGGTTGCAGGAGTGGATAAAGCGTTAACTGTTCTTCGGCATTGCTGCGGATACTTTAATGGAAACGGTAAATTTGTCAATACCTGGAAACGCATGGAAGTTGAAGCAGTTCATGATGGAGCAACAGTAACTTACGCAGGTGATCCGATGACAGTCCAGCCTGTTCTGAGAGTACGGGGACTTTACAGGAATTTTGCTCTTCTGGAAACACCTACTCTGGGACTGCTTACACGATCCAGTCGTGTTGCAACCAATGTTTATGAAACTTTGATGGCCGCAAATGGCAAGCCGGTATTGTTCTTTCCTGCCAGATTTGACTTGCACGAAGTACAGGCCGCGGACGGATATGCTTACAATGTGGCAGTACAGCGATTCAACTACGACCATAAAAGTCGTGTAGGTCCATTTATTTCAACCGATGCACAAGGTGACTGGTGGGGAGGGGCAGGTGGCGGGACGGTTGCTCACGCATCGATTGCCTGTTTTTTAGGTGATACTGCAGAGACCATGATGGCCTTTGCGGCCACATGTGAACCGGATATACCTCGAATCGCTCTTGTTGATTTCAACAACGATTCGGTAAAAGATTCATTGCTAGTGATGCAGCGTATGTTTGCGCGTTATCGTGAATTGATAGATTCGGGAGATGAAACTGAAGCAAAGCGTTACCAGCTTTATGCAATACGTCTGGATACAAGTTCTTCAATTCGTGATGTGTCTGTACCACCACTTGGTGCACCAGAACTGGACATGGGAGTCAATCCAAGATTGGTATTTATCGTCAGGAATGCAATTGACTCAGCCTGGTGTAACTGGCAATTGCCCCGGAAATGGAAAGATCGTGCTCGTGAATGGTGTGAGAGCGTCAAGATAGTAGCTTCCGGTGGCTTTAGTCCGTCAAAAATCCTGCGTTTTGAGAAACTTGATGTTCCAGTAGACATTTTTGCAGTTGGATCTTCACTTTTTGCTAATGATGGACCAAGAGTTACGGATTTCACATCAGACATTACACAAGTTAAAATCAATGGAGAATGGCAGGCAATGTCAAAGGTTGGAAGAAACAGAGGCCACAATCCAGATTTGGAGTTGGTTACTGAATGACATACCTGAATTATTTAGGACTGCCGAAATTTAGAATTGTGAATGCTGGATTTGTCTGAATGCAATGATGTTTTACCTTGTTTTACTAGGGAGTGTTATATCAAATGGATCTTTTTGATTATTCAAAAATGCAATTTTAATTATTACGGTTAATTCAAGATTACCTCCACAATAGTCTGAACAAAGTTCTGCATTCATCATGCATTCTTATGCAAATAAGAATGCGTTAAAGATGAATTGAATAATTAAAATAAGAATGTAGAACTTAATTCCCAACGGTGAATTAAAGGTGTGTTTTGACCGGCAAAAGGCCTAGTATAGCCTATACGGACCTGCCAAGGATAAGATAATGGTTTTTGTTCAAGTTCGCTTAAATTGCCGTACCCAAATTCAAAATTTATTTCTTTCAGAAATGACGCATTTGATTCCCCTGTTGGCAATTTGCTTTCAAACTGCTGAAAGTAATGCAGCTCTGTGCCTGCGAAAATGTTTTGTCTCTCAATGCTCCAGCTATAGTAAAGGTCTGCCCTGTGTCCTGCTGAGTAATAAACCTTTTCACCCTCAAGTGTCTCACGTTCTCCAGTCAACTCATTTTTGCCCTCTATCCTGAAACAATTCCTGATACCATGCACCAGTGGATACCAGGTAACGTGTATAAATGCGCCAACCGAACCGTGTCCTTCTCCGATAGAATTAGAAGAAATACCCCTACGCATACCCTTATTTCCAGTAGGTAGACGAGTTGTGAAACCTCCTCTATTATGCCAGGTTGTACTGTAGCTTAAGTCTTTCCCAAATTGTATATTGATATCTCCAAGACCGTTCAGTTCTTCTGAAGACAGGTTGGAGATTACTTTCTGCTGGTCAGGTGTGCCTGCATCAAATTTTAAGGAGGAAGATTGTATTTTTTGCACCATTGGAATCATAGCTTCCACCACCCAATCTTCTGTAAGACCATATGCCAGTTTTAGCTCCAACCGCTTTTCCTCACGCTTTAATTCCCCCTCAACAAGATCATACCAGCCACGGTCCCAAAGCATAAGATTTTGCAAAGGAGCCTCTTCACCATAGCCATTGAAAGCTCTGCTGTATGAAGGAACAATTTTTAAACTAATTTCTGCCTGCCATACCGATTCAGGCATGCGATTTTCAAGCTTAATTGCAGGTATTGTTGGTGGAAGAAGGAATAACAGAAATATAAGTGTTAAGATGTGCTTCATACATTAATTCCTGCTTGGGCTTTTTCCGAATAAGAAATCCAGCCATTATCAGACATGTATGGAATGATGTATTCAATGGGAAATCCGACTACATTGTTGTAGGAGCCTGCAATTGATTCGACCAAAATTGAGCCCAGGCCTTGAATGGAATATGCTCCGGCTTTACCCAGAGGTTCACCAGTACTCACATACCATTCCAGCAAGTCAGGAGGCATTTTTTGAAATTGAACTTTCGTACAAATAACATCTGTGATTTCATTTCCGGAAGCAGAATCTAAAATAGAATAACCTGAAAAAACCTTGTGCAAGTTACCGTTAAGTTGGCTGAGCATAGACTTGGCATGACTGGCTGTTTCCGGTTTGCCCAAGATTTGCCCGTTAAAAAAAACTATTGTGTCACCTGCCAGTATAATTACATCTTGAGCAAGGTTTAAACATGTCTGGTGTATCTTCCGCCCCTTTTCAATGGCCATACGTTTTACAAAGCTTTCTGCCTGCTCGTTTTTCTTCGGGATTTCATCAATATGCGGAGAGTAACAATCAAACTCCAGATTGAATTTTTTCAATAACTCCTTTCGACGAGGAGAAGAAGAGGCCAAACACAAAGGTCGATGCTGTAAAAAATAAGACACTAATTAAACAGGTTATAACAGATTGTTATCAGTGATTTAGGAGTGTATTGCTTCTGATTAATAACTTCTTGTAGCAGAATGTCAGTTGAAGGCCATTTGAAGTTTATCACTGAATTTGATTTTATTTGAATCTAATCCTGCTTGATTTGCTTCCCCAGAAACAGGATTGTAAATGTTGTCTATGTAGTAACTTAGTATTTTACGGACAACAGGAGCAGCAGCTTTTGAGCCTCCTCCACCATGTTCCACAAGTGCCAATACTGAAATTTCCGGATCTTCGACAGGCCCAAATGCTACAAACCATGCGTGATTCTGTAATTCTTTTTTTGCTTTAGTTACGTTGTCCAGTGTTTCAAGTGTCTTGTGACTGACAACCTGGGAAGTAGCGGTTTTTCCTGCAACAGTGAACTCTTCAAACTGGACTTTCCGTGCTGTTCCGCCAATATCATTTACAACAGCAACCATACCCCTGCGGATCAAATCTAAATATTCCTGCTTCAATATGATTCTTTGAGGTTGTAGTCCTTCCTGCTTCAAAAACAGTTTAGGAGGTACCCATATCCCGTCATTGGCCAGAATATTAATCATGTTAAGTACCTGAAGCGGAGTAACAATAATAAAGCCCTGTCCAATTGCCATTGTTGGAGTTTCACCTTCGTACCAGGGTTCGTTATATACCCGTTGTTTCCATTTACTGCTGGGAATTATACCCTCTTTCTCATTCAAAAGACCTATTCCTGTAATTTTACCCAAGCCAAACATTCTGGCATATTTGTGCATTTGATCAACTCCTACGCCCATGCCGATATTATAAAAATAAACGTTACAGGATCCCTTAATTGCATTTAACAGATTTACTCTACCATGCCCGCCTTCCTTCCAGCATTTGTATGGATCAGTACGCCCTTTTACGTAGAATTCACCATTACAAAAATATTCATCCTCTGGTGACATTGCACTTTGCTCAAGTCCGGAATAAGCTGTAACAACTTTAAAAATTGATCCTGGGGCATACAGTCCCTGAATTGATTTGTTTTCCAGCGGGTGTTCCGGATTTTCCAGCAGACTGTTCCAGTTTTCCTGATCAATCCCACCAGAAAAAAGATTTGGGTCAAAGTCTGGATAACTTGCCAGACCCAGTATTTCCCCAGTTTTGGGATTCATAATTAAAACTGCTCCACTCTGCCCTCTCATTGCTTCATCTGCAACATTTTGAAGACGGACATCAAGATTCAAATAAATATTCTTTCCCGGAACAGAGGGCACAGGATCCCCTAATATCTGTAATTCCCTCCCCATGTGATCAACCTCAGCCTGTCGACCTCCATCCAACCCTATCATGTGATCATTTAAAAGCAGTTCAACTCCTGAGTGTCCTACAATTTGACTTGAACTTCGTTTTTCTTCAGGCAATTCAGTCCAATCTTCCTGCACTATCCCCACATACCCAATAAGATGAGAGGCCAGGTTTTGATGCGGATAAAATCTTCGCGGACGTATTACTATTGATACCCCAGGGAAATCATCCTGATAAGTTTCCAAAAACATTGCCTTTTCATAGTTCAAATCCTCTTCAAGAATGATAGGCTTAAACTGTGCTAAATCCTTGTTAGCTTCAATTTTTTCCTGCAGAAATGAAAAGGGAATTTTCAGCGATTGTGAAACTTTATTTAAAGTATTTTTCAGATCTGGTGTGTCCTCCCGTATCAGTTGTAATTGATATGCAGGACGATTTTCAGCCAATATCACCCCGTTTCTGTCATAAATAATTCCACGTAATGCGGGTTCTGAAATTAGACGAATTCGATTGCCCTGGGAAAATTCTGTATACAGCTCACCTTGTGAAATTTGCAGGTACCAGAGTCGTGATGCCAACAAAGAGAAAATCAAAATTACAACTCCACCCAGAATTACAAGACGAATTCTGAATCGATCCAAATCTTCAAAATCTAGAGACTCTAATTTCATTAAACATTCCTTAGAAATAGTTTTTCACACCAGATTACCCCTAGAAGAATTACAGGGGCCCCCAGACCATGCAAAACTGACAAGGGTAAAATTGTGGAAAGCATTAAAGAGGATTGGTTAATTTCTGTCTCAAGCATCCCCAAAATAGAAATAGAAATCCAACCTTCAAATACTGACATGCTTAAAACAGCCAGACTGACTGTAATAAAAGTGTTTGCGTAAAATAATTTATTCAGCAGACGTGCAAGTAACAGGGTAACGAAAAAAGAAATGGCATAAAGACCCATTATCCCATGAGACAAAGCATCGCAGATCAGTCCTGCCAAAATCCCCAAGAATGGTATCAAATGTGTCGAATGCCTGAATGTCAATACCAGCAAAATTATAAGTATCCAGTTAATTTTTAAACTGCCAAGCTGCACATAACTGTTTAGTACAATGTTCAACCATACACCAATTAACATTAATCCCAGAACAAATACATGTAATCGCATCAGTCAACTTTCAGCATCAGAATCGGATTTAGATGGCACTATCACAAATACCTCCTCAATGCTGTTAAAATCAACGGCACTGTCTAATATTGCTGTTTTGAAGAGTTCATGTCGCTGATGCCGTATTTCACTGACCCAGCCTATTAGTATGCCTTTAGGGTATAGTCCTCCTAGACCACTTGAAATTACACGATCTCCAATTTTAATTTTCGCATGCTGGTTAATTTGCCGCATTTCTATACCTGCTTGAGTTCCATATATAAGACCTCGTACGCGATTACGTTGAATTAGGGCTGGAACACGGTTACGGTGGTCAATCATTAATTGTACTGAAGACTGAAATGGGGATACTGAGTGGATACGTCCAACCAGACCTTCTTTACGTATAACAATATAATTACGCTTCACCTTTTGACTGCTGCCACGGTTAATGAAACGAATATTGTGGGTATTGTCTGAAGATTCTCCAATAATTTCCGCATATATTTTTTCTAATGGATTATTCCTTGCGAAAAGCATTTGGTCCCTCAACCTTCGAAACTGAACTGAATCTTCAATATGTTCACTTAATTTTTCTTCCATATCTAGAAGCTGCTGTTTCAGTCGACTGTTTTCTTCTTTCACATCTGTAAGCAATATGTAAGAGTTCAAAAGTTTTTTAATATTTGATACAACAGATTGAACTGAAGCCTGAAACGGATAGGTTACTGTTTGAATGACCATCTGAATTCTTGAAGAACCTTGTTCATTATATGATTGAAATAAAAGCAGAAACAGACCCAGAATAGCAACTGCGATAGAGATTTGCAGCCGGTATGTGTTGATGAACTTGAACATTTATCTATTGGGGAGAGTCCGATGTCAAAAGAAAACTATTCTCTTAACTTTTTACAGCTTCAGACAATTTCTCTCAGGAGGACAACTGGTTTCAGCATGTATTCTGCTTGATTTATTTCCTTTAGAGCTTTGATGACCAAACCTTCCACACAGTCCTGAATAGTCAGAGTAAATATCACTATTTCCTCACCTTCTTTACCAATTCGGTGATATTGTGGTAACTGTTCCAAAGCATAAATATTTATTGAATGCCTCTCAAAAATACTGCCGATGTGCCCAAAAATTCCGGGGTGGTCACGAACTTCAAAACGTAATGTGTGGCGAAAACGTATATTCTCCATCGATTCAAGCACTAATTCTGCGGTAATCGGTGGTGGAGGAAATGGTTCAGGATGTCTTAGAACTTTGTTTAAATCCGAGACAATAGCTGACGCTGTCGGAAGGCTTCCTGCGCCTTTTCCTATAAGAGTTATATCCTCTGAATATTTACCTGAAAGAGTTACAGCATTATTTGATCCAGAAATTTTGGCCAGCATTTCATCTTTTTTTATCATCAGTGGTAAAACATATACTTGGGTTCCTTGCTCAAACAAGCGAAGATTTGCAATCAATTTAATTTCACGCCCCATTCGCCTTGCATACTCAAAATCGGCCAATTCCAGATGATCTATGCCTTCCAGAGTTATTTGTTCTGGTGTAAGCCATTGTCCGGTGATTAAATAAGTAAGAATTACAAGTTTATAACGAGCATCAAAACCCTTGATATCGTTTGTAGGGTCTGGTTCGGCAAATCCTAGTTCCTGCGCCTGGGAAAGTGCTTTTTCAAATGAAAGATTGTTACTTTCCATTTCAGACAGAATGTAATTAGTAGTACCGTTCAGAATGCCCTGTATACCTTGTATATCACGAACTTGTAGATAATCTTTCAGCAACCGTAATATTGGAATTGCTCCTGCAACCGCAGCTTCAAACAGCAAGTGACGCCCGTTTTCTCTTGCAATAGTTGTGAGTTCTGAGCCATGTACTGCAACCAAATCTTTATTTGCAGTAATTACATGTTTACCTTTTTTTAAGGCATTTGAAATAAGATCACGGGCAAAGTCTTTTCCTCCAATTGTTTCAACGATAACATCTACTTCCTTATCATTCAGGAGCTGCTCAGAGTTTTCATAAAATAATTCCGGATTTTGTTCAAACATCGAACTGACATAGGCCCCTTGAGTATCTCTTTCAAGGATGCCCACTAAATTTATCTTCGTATCGGGGTGTCCCCCATGTTGTTCTAAAACATGGGCGACACCGCTTCCAATTGTTCCGAATCCAGCTATGGCTACGTTCAATGTCGACATTACATACTTGTCAGCTTAATTGTGATTAACTTACTTCAGAAATTTGAGCAATTGCATCTATTTCTATGTCCACTCCTTTTGGCAACTTACTTACTTCAATGTATGTTCGTGCAGGTTTTGATTCACCAAATTGACCCAAATTTGTCATGAAAATCGTCACCTTCAGTACTTGGCCCAAACTTGAACCTCCTGCATGCAAAATATTTTTCAGATTTGCAAGCACTTGGTGACATTGTTCTGAGAATAAAGTCCCAGCCAGCTCTCCATTTTCCGGATCAAGTGGTATTTGTCCTGAAATAAACAACAAATCTCCAGAGGTTACCTCCTGTGAGTATGGCCCCACAGGAGCAGGGGCATTTGAAGTTTTTATTGCGGATCGGGTCATATTCTGAATAAAATTTTTAGTATTATGGATTTATTTTTCTCTTCAGAAATTCATACCACTGTAAACGGTCAAAAATACTTTGATCCATTGCATACCAGTCTGCACAACCTAATGTTGCCGCTTCCTCCAGCAGCTGCGGTGACTTTATATTCCCATTAATTATTAATGGTTTGTTTGTATATTTTGCTGTCCATTGGCACAGAGGATCTTTGTTTTCAAAACACTTATTCATCGCATGAGCAGCAAGAGGATGGAAAATTTGCACTCCGGCTTTTTCAAGCAATTTCAACATGGTTTTAAGATCTTTTGGTTTAAAGCCATCTTCGATTTTGTCAAAAATTGAAAAGTAATAGCTAATGGGGATATTGACTGATTCACGTTTTTTAATGGCGGTGATGATTTCTACAGCCAATTTAAATCTATTTTCAATTTTTTTTGCACTATACTCATCATCGCGGGAATTGAGTTTAACACAGCAGCATTGATCCAGTAAATGCTGTTCTGCCCCGTTGATTTCGATAAAATCCATCCCAACTTCTGTCGCACGTTCAGCTGCATGAACAAAACTAAGTACAATTTCTTCAACATCCCCTTGTTCAAATTCACGACTGATGTCATAATCCCTGCCAAAGTTCAAAACAGAAGGTGCTACCGGCTGCTCACCACATGCATTTTCAGAAGTATGTGCACCTGCATGAGTTAATCTTATCCCTATGGTGGCTCCCTCCTTTTTTACTCCACTTACTAATTTTTCCAATCCACCAAGATGGTCCTCTTCCGAAATGCCCAACTGGTTTACATGACTTCTACCCTGCTTGATTACATAAGCAGATTCCAAAATTATTGTACCTACACCTTGTCTTGCCAAAGTGCGGTAATGTTTGATAATTGCAGGAGTTACTTTACCGTTTACATCTGAGTGATCATCGATTATTGGCGGAGCAAGAATTCTGTTCCGGAATTTAATACCATGTATACTAAAAGGTTTAAATATTGACTCAATTTTAGACTGATGCTTTTTTGCTGAGTTTTTACTAGAGGTTGATTGCGAAGGCATGTTTGTTTGTTTTCTTTATGTTAATAGTTTAGCGATTTGCTTTTTCATCAAAACCGGACTGACCAAATCTTTTTTCCAGCTCCAGAGAAATATCTGTTATAGTTACCCCCTTGTGACCCATCAGTACAAGCATGTGAAACCAAAGATCTGCTAATTCGTGAATCTGCTCCGTCCTGTTTTCATTTTTTGCAGCAATAATTACTTCAGCAGATTCTTCACAGATTTTTTTTAAAATCATGTCTGTCCCCTCATCCATCAAATAGGCAACATATGATGTTTCCGGAGAACTTTGCTTACGTTTAAGTATTAAATCATAAACACGATCAAATGTTGTTGTAGGATTCTGACCAGTCATTATTTTTTAATTATTTCAGGCCCAGCGTTTTGATTTTTTTACGCAGGGTGTTACGGTTTATTCCCAGAATTCTTGCTGTTCTTTGCTGATTCCAGTTGGTTTGCTGAAGAAGTAAACTGATCAATGGTCGCTCTACCTGGGATATCACTTCTGCCAAAAGTAAATTGCTATTTAATTCAACTACATTTTTTACAGGCTGCTCAAGTTTTCCAAAGGCAACTTCTTCCAAACTTTCTTTGGAGTCCGATAAACATTCAGGTCTGAGTAAATTTTTTGGCAATGAGTCAAGGGTAATTGTGCCTGTAACATTAGTGATCATCAAGCTCTTGACTGTATTTTCCAGCTCTCTTATATTTCCCGGCCATTCATAATTAGTTAGCACCTGCATCGCTTCAGGCTCAACTACTTTTCTGCCTACTGCCATTTCTTTACTCCCTTTTTGAAGAAAATGCTCAACCAAAACTGGAATATCTTCTTTGTGTTCTCGTAATGGAGCGATGTTGACAGGAAAAACATTCAGTCTGTAATAAAGATCAGTCCTGAACTGGGAATTTTGAATTAAATGAAGCAGATTCTGGTGAGTTGCGGCAATTATCCGCATATCAGTTGTTATCAGTTCTTTTCCACCAAGCCGTTCAAATTGTTTTTCCTGCAAGACTCTCAACAACTTGCTTTGGAGGCTCATCGGCATATCCCCGATTTCGTCCAAAAATAACGTGCCTTGACTGGCAAGTTCCAGTTTACCATGCTTACGATCGGTTGCACCAGTAAAAGCACCTTTTTCATGACCGAACAATTCCGATTCCATCAGTTCTGAGGGAATAGCCGCACAATTTATTGCAACAAAGGATTGACTGGAACGTAAAGAGTGCCGGTGGATGGAACGTGCAATCAGTTCCTTCCCTGTACCACTTTCACCCTGTATGAGAACTGTTAAATCTGTAGCAGCAACACGTCCAATAGATTTGTAAAGCTCACGCATTGCTTTGCTTTGACCAGTGAGTAAATCATCATCCGATTTTTTTGATTTGATTCCTGCGGACCCCTTTATTTTCAACGGGACTCGCAGTGCACGCCTTACAAGCTCTTCAATTTCCTCAATATTGAAAGGCTTGGTCAAGTAGTCGAAAACACCCGATTTCATTGCTTCCACAGTATTGTACATCGTACTTTCACCAGTCATCACAATTGTCAGCAGCGACGGATACTTTTTCAACATTTCGCGGGTAAATGAAAGACCGTCTTGTCCGGGAAGATTTATGTCAACAAAAGCCAGGCGGATCGAATGATTTTTAAGCAGCTGCCTTGCTTCAGGAGCATCAGCGGCAAGACGAGGAATATAACCTGCTTGTGAAAGGGTCCGGTCCATCACCCAGCGGATACTGGGTTCATCATCCAAGACCAGTATCTGAGTTTGTTCCTGAATCTGCTTATTTTCGGGTTGTTTGAACATGAATTTGTTTAAATTATCACTGTAAAGAATTTTTCAGCGCAGTACTGACTTCCCACAGTAAATCCAGTTACTTTGATTTTTCCAAAAAAGCAGAAACCTGATCCAGAACACCTTCAGGTAATAATTTCTCTCCATCAAGAAACTGAAACAGACTTAATAAAGATTCCCTCATACTATCTAAGTCTTCTTCCAAAGGATTGGCGTTTTCTACGAACCATTCCTCAATAAAATGTTTTACCATGCCAGAGTCCCACTCCTTTATATTTGGAGGCTGGAAATCCACTAGGAAAACTTCCAAATCTTCCTCAATCCGCTCTTGTTTTTCAGCAGGCACAAGATCTAGAAATTTTTTATAAACTTCATCTTCTACAGGAGGAAACCTTTTTTCTACTTCCTCTTCTACATGGTGCTCCTCATCTGCAACTGAACTAAGTTCATCTTTTTCGCCTGTTTGTATTTGTTCGGTTAGCAGCTTAATGTGCTCATGATTTTTTTGCTCAAACTCTTTCATTGCTCCAGGCAGTCCAGCAAGGTCAAGTTCCCGGCCTTCCAGAGCAGAAC
>CAJXDX010000008.1 GCA_913052275.1 uncultured Pseudomonadota bacterium
ATCGACGGACGTAAACCTGAAGAAATCAGACCTATAACATGTGAAACAAAAGTTTTACCAAGGACCCATGGTTCTGCCCTATTCACTAGAGGTGAAACACAAGCGCTTGCTGTTACAACATTAGGGGCACGTGAAGATGAAAAAATGATTGAGACCCTGGATGGGATTTCATTTAAAAGATTCATGCTGCACTACAATTTCCCGAGTTTCAGTGTTGGTGAAACAAGTATCCCACGAGGACCAGGCCGAAGGGAAATCGGTCACGGAACACTTGCTGAAAGAGGATTGAGTACACTAATGCCAGGAAAAACAGAATTTCCATACACAATTAGACTAGTTTCAGAAATACTGGAATCAAACGGATCATCTTCAATGGCAACTGTTTGCGCAGGATCATTGGCATTGATGGATGCCGGAGTACCGCTCAAAACAGCTACTGCAGGAATTGCAATGGGACTGATCAGTGATGGCAAAAACCACGTAATTCTTTCAGATATTCTTGGTGATGAAGATCACCTTGGAGATATGGATTTTAAAGTAGTTGGTACTGAAAATGGAATTACTGCTTTGCAGATGGACATAAAGATCAAGGGACTTAGTCGTGAAGTTGTGGAAAAATCCTTGATGCAGGCTCGTGAAGGAAGGTTGCATATTTTAAATGAAATGGGCAAGGCATTGAAGGAACCTCGTCAAGGATTATCATCTTATGCTCCTCGTTTTATTACTCATAAAATTGCACAGGATAAAATAGGGACTGTAATCGGACCCGGCGGAAAAATGATAAAAAGCATAGTTGAGCAAACCGGCGTTAAAATAAATATTGATGATGACGGAATTGTATCGATAATGTCCCGGGACCATAATGCTGTTGATGATGCCTTGGAAATGGTGAAAAATCTGACCCGTACAATTGAAATTGGAGAAACCTATACCGGACCTGTAAAAAAAGTGATGGACTTTGGAGCATTTGTGGAAGTTTTTCCGGGTACAGAAGGACTTGTACACATCTCAAATCTGGCTGAAGGCAGGGTTGAAAAAGTGACAGATGTTTGTAGAGAAGGCGATGTTGTCACAGTTAAGGCAACAGGTATTGACAGAAGAGGAAAAATACAGCTCAGCATTAAAGACGTTTAAATTATTCTAATTACGGAAATTTGAATTCATTGCATCAAAATTAACTGCCTGCAGACACTTGCTACTTTAGAAAGTCCGCAGGCAATCCCTCCAATTCTCAAATATCAATAAATATTTTACAGCAACTGAATTGCTCCAAGTTCAACCAGTTGTAAGGAGTCAGCCACAATATAGTTTGAGTTTGGCATGATCACAGGATATTTTGAGATGATTATTCAATTACACCACCCACCTGCTGTAATTTTGCTGCATGCACATTGTTATTACTGACTCAGGATTGGGAGGATTATCAGTGTGTGCACAGCTGATTCACCTCTTAAAGAATTACTCTGCTCCTGAAAATTCTGATCCCCCCTCCTGCAATTTAAAAATTACATATGTAAACGCTGTTCCGTCAAATGATCGCGGCTACAATAAAATGTCTGGTAAGAAAGAACAGATTGAAACGTTTGAAAAAATTATCAGCAATACTGTTCGTTTGATTTCTCCGGACAATATTTTTGTTGCATGCGGTACACTTTCAGTATTGTTGAACCAGATGGCTCCTCCGAGCGACAAATCAGTTAAAATAGAGGGTATAGTCAGTATTGGGATTCAGTTGCTTGTGGATAGTCTGCAAAAAAATCCTAGGGCAACGGCTATAATCATGGCAACTCCTACAACAGTCAGTAACAACACTTTCCAGAGAGAGCTGCTCAAGAATGGCATACCTAAAAATCAGATCGTTGCACAGTCATGTCCGAATCTGGCAAATGAAATTTCGAATGATCCAGAAGGCTCAAAAGTGGGAAAAAGAATTCAGTACTGGGTCAAAAAATCTTTGCAGCAGCTGCCCGAAACAACCACAGAACATTTGATGGTATTCCTTGGATGCACTCATTACAGTTACCATGAAAATATGTTCAAAATGGCATTTATAAATGAAGGATTCAGCAAACTTTCTGTGCTGAATCCAAATTATGCCGCAGCAGATAAACTGAAAAATTTTATTTTAAAAGATCAATGTATGAATTCAGGGGTAAAAAACAGTTTTTTAATTAATTTTTTAACTCCATATGCAATTCCTGAGCAGGAAAAAATTACTCTCAATAAACTCCTTACTCCAATTTCACCTGAAACCAGCCAGGCATTAATAAACGCTCAAATTGTTCCAGAACTTCTTGATGATTGATCAATGACTGAAAAAATTCTGTCTACAAATAATTTAATTTCATGTGTCAAATCATCTTATATGCTGGACTTTATATCTTCAGTGCGAGTCTGGTTTACTCATATCAACCTATCCCTGTTTCCGGACAGTAAGATTCCAGACAACAGCTTTATTGCTGATCAATTAATCTCATTTTATGACTTAGAAGAATTTCAGTACTGCCTGATCCTGGTTGAAAGAAAACGAATTGAGCAGTGGACTGAAAAAAAGGAATCTGTTCCATTTCAGGCATTAATTGAAGTAGAACTCCAAAAAAGAAAAAATAATACTCAAATCAATAATCTTAAAAAAAGAGGATGTGTCTGGAAAAATATAATTGGACCTGAAAAAATTCTGGAAATATTCAAGGAAAATCCAAATTCATTGCTAGGGTCTGTTGCAGGAAACAGGAAGGCAGTAATTGTTGATTCTAAAGAGCCTTTGCAACTTAAAGTACTTAAAATACCCAAACCCTGGGGGTATGAAGGATGGTATACCGGAGTTGAAAAACGTGGTGTTGTAAATGTTATAGATAAGTATGGTAAAACTGAACTGCCTTATGCCCTCAATCTGTTTAAAAAACAGATGCTTGCCGATGATTCAGAGTCTTTGATTCTGCTCAAAACACTTAATCCAGTTGCTAAAAAGACAATTGGGGATTTGTATTATGAGCTGCATGAAAAAAAATGGGAAGTGTATGTAGTGACAGAAATCGATAAAACTGCCTGGCCATCCGGAACAGGAATTATCAAAGCGGGCCTTCATCCGGATAAAATTGAAGAATATAAAAAAAAATACGGGAAAAATTGGGTAGAAATACTGCTCAGGGAATTTAAATCAGCAGTTGTTGAATATGAAAAAACTCGTCGGCAGATAGATGATTCTCAAGAGGAAATCTCAACAGAACTGCTGGAAAAGGAAGCAAAATTAAGAGATAAAGCCTCTGGTTTTGTAGGTGATTTACCAGTGAAAGTTGGTGATATTATCAGCTTTCCGGTGTTTCAAATACATTCTTTGCGTCATGGCATAAAAGTTGTTGAATTTCAAACTCCTCACTACGAACGCCTGATCCTGATGTTTGCTCAAAAAGTTCTGACTCAAAATCATTGGGACACGGAAGACGCAATCAGCAAAATGAAAACAGAAGTTTATCATCCTCCAAAACTAGAATGCATACATAAATCAGAATGCTTGAATGTGGAGCGTTTTACTGATTTTCCACAATTTAATTTTGACCGAATTCGCCTGGAGCCAAAAAATACTTATGAAGATCAACTAGACGGACGATATCAACTTTTAATTATAATCAGCGGACGGGCTGCAGTGTTTTCACAATCAGGTAATTCGATAAATTTAAAGACAGAAGAATCCTTGTTTTTACCAGTGTCGATGGGAAGTTATCGGATTGAAAGCATTGGAGATAATCAATTGATTTGTTTGAAAGCTACACCAAAATAGCAGATGATCGTTGAAGTCGCCATCAATTTACCCATTCGAAAGTGCTTTGATTATTGCTGGCCAGAAAATCTTGACCAGGTCCCTGAGGCAGGATTACAGGTTTTAGTGCCTTTTGGCAGACAGAAAAAAGGTGGTGTTGTAGTTGGTGTTAATAAGAAATCCAAATTTTCCGAATTAAAGTTTATTGAATCACTGGTTGAAGAAAAACCTTTATTTTCTGAAGAAATACTTAAACTTACCAGGTGGACTTCTGAATACTATTTTTGCGCGTGGGGCGAAGTACTTAATGCGGCAATCCCAGGCGGACTTTCCTTGAGTCTATGTACCTCATATTCACCTCAAATTTTCCCCCTCACCGGCATAGAAAATCTAAGCAAAAAACCATCACAACTTGCACGCACTCAACAATCTTGGACAGAACAGGAATGGCTTAAATGTCAACCTGATGAAAAAGATCAACGGATAATGAATCAATGGCTTAATAATAAGATTGTCCTGAAAAAACAGGTTTTGGCGGGGAAAAAAACAAAACCAAAAATGGAACGATGGGTACGACTGCTGAATGCAGAAAATACTAAAAAACCAATATCCAGTCGAAAAACTAAACGAATACAGATACTTGAAATCTTAAACAATAATTCTGAAATTGGCTGGAGCGAAATACTATGCAGAGTCAATTCACCTGCACAAACACTAAGGAAACTTAAGGAAGAAGGCCTGATTGAAATATTTGAAAAACGTGTTTATCGACGATTTTTAGATGGAAGTCCGCCAGAGATTGAACAATTTCTGGATTTAAACCCTCAGCAGAATTCCGCATTTAATGAAGTATCGGATTCAATAAAAAACGGATCATACCGTACTTTTTTACTGGAAGGTGTAACAGGAAGTGGAAAGACAGAAATCTATCTACATGCCGCAAAAACATCACGCACCATAGGGAAATCATGCCTTGTACTAGTACCTGAAATTTCACTCACACCGCAACTTGTCAATCGATTTCGCTCCCGTTTCGGAGATCAAGTAGCGGTACTGCATAGTGGAATGGATGATGGTGAACGTTTTGATGAATGGTCAAGAATAAATCAGGGATTGGCATCAATAGTTATTGGTGCAAGGAGTGCGGTCTTTGCGCCTATGAACAATTTGGGACTGATTGTGGTTGATGAAGAACACGATTCTTCATACAAGCAAAATGAGAACCCGCGATATCACGGACGTGATGTGGCTATTTATCGTGGATTTATCTCAGGTGCTACTGTTTTACTTGGTTCTGCGACTCCGTCACTTGAATCAGCAAACAATGTAAAGATTGGGAAATTTAAACTTTTACATTTACCTTCACGCATCCATCAAGTCCTTTTGCCGGAGGTCAGGCTGCTGGACATGAAAACAGTTCCAGGTCAAAAGGGGAGCCCATATTTTTCCAGTGAACTCGTAGAAGCCCTGCGACTGCGCCTGAGAAAAAAAGAACAAAGCATATTATTTTTGAATCGTCGTGGTTTTGCACCATTAGTACGCTGCCCTAAATGTGAGTCTACTTTTACATGTCCAAACTGCAGCCTGAGTCTTGTTTACCATCAAAGTGCAAATCAGATGCATTGCCATCAATGTGATTTGACGAAACCAATACACGATATTTGTCCTGAATGCGAAAGTGACCAGGAACCGCTGATTATCGGCACAGGAACAGAACAGGTTGAAGAGAATCTCAAAATGTTTTTTCCTGATGCACGAATTTTAAGAATGGACCGTGACACCTTACATGGTAAGCATGCCCTTTCCAGAATGCATAATCGAATTAGCAAACACGAGGTAGATATTGTCATTGGCACTCAACTGGTTACCAAAGGTCATGACTTTCCGGAAGTAACTCTGGTTGGAGTAATTTTATCTGATTTGTCATTGAACATTCCGGATTTCAGGTCCAGTGAAAGAACTTTTCAATTATTAACTCAAGTGGCCGGACGTGCTGGACGGGGACACAAACCCGGAGAAGTATTGATTCAAACACACAATCCACGACATCACAGCTTAATCTGTGCAAAAGAACATGATACTTTCCAATTTCGTGAAATTGAACTGGAACAGAGAAATAATCTTAGAATGCCACCAAATTATTCCCTTACCATGATTTTATGCAGCAGCCCTCGTGAAGAACGTGCTGAAAGCTTAGCTAGGGAATTAGATAATAAAATCAGAGCGATTTTATCCGACAGCAAATTAGCTGCCTGTAAAAATCTAAATAATCATGATCACTCAGATTATAGTGCCAAAATCATCGGACCTTTTGAAGCACCAATAAAAAAATTGCGAAACAGGTTCCGCTGGCAGCTGCTGCTGAAAGCAGATAATGTTCGACCTCTCCTGAATTTGCTGCATCTAGTATTTGAAAATCCTCCTGCGACTAAACGTGATGAATTAATTCAGATTGATGTTGACCCACATAATCTGATGTAAAAACAAACTACAAATTCAATTGTTCTTAATTAAATTCGATTCACACATAACAGTGATTGATCCAAGATTGCTGAATATGGCGATTTTAAAATAACTAAACCTTTTTTACAAAAAATCCGGTGAATATAACTCAATGGAGCCAGTTAGTTTTGATCTGTATCATGGGAGCGATGTCACCCGGCCCCAGTCTAGCAGTAATCTTACGCAATACTCTTTCAGGAGGCAGGACACAAGGAGTAATGTCCGGAATCGGGCATGGTTTAGGAATCACTTTTTACGCTGTCGTTGCTGTTTCCGGACTTGTAGCACTATTTAATACAATTCCTAATTTTTTCAGTGTTGCACAAATAGCCGGCTCTTTTTTCTTAATCTGGCTTGGTGGAAAAATGATTATTTCAGTATTTAAAAAAGATTATGCCGCAAAAGAAAACATGTCATCAAAAAATTCAGCTCATCAGGGCTTTTTAGAAGGCTTCCTGATTGCTTTTCTAAATCCCAAAATTGCTGCATGGCTACTTGCTTTATTCAGTCAGTTTGTTCAGCCTGACGCAGTTCTTGCTGAACAGTTTGTACTAGTATCAACTGTAGGGGTTATAGATGCATCGTGGTACTGTCTGGTAGCATTTCTTGCTTCATCAGGCAGACTTGTAAAAGGACTGCAGCAAAACGCTTCACGTATTGACCTTGGTATGGGTATCCTGCTGATCATTTTAGCTGCAGGAATGCTCTGGCGGGCAATTCCTCATATAATATAGATAGTATTGTTATGGCTGATATCAGGGAGGCTTTAGAAGTAGATTTTGATCAGATTTGGGAAATATTTCATCAAATAGTCTCTGCGGGCGAAACCTACGCAATTCCTCGAAATACAAGCAAAAAAGAAGCTAATCAAATTTGGATGAAACAGCCTCAAAAAACATATGTCTGTGTAGAAAATAAAAAAGTTTTGGGGACGTATTACTTGAAACAAAATCATAGCGGAGGGGGAGGTCATGTATGTAATTGCGGTTATATGGTTGCAATGGAAGCCGAAGGGAACGGCATGGGTACCATGATGTGCGTGCATTCTCAACAAATTGCCAAAGAACTCGGCTATAAAGCAATGCAGTTTAACCTGGTAGTAGCAAGCAATAAACAGGCTGTAAGTTTATGGACTAAGCTGGGATTTGATACGGTTGGAAAGATACCTAAAGCATTTGATCACCCTAAAATTGGCTATGTTGACGCTCTGGTCATGCATAAATGGCTGTGATTATTAATTGTTATTTATAATTTGCGAAATTAATTTTCTTTGACAAATAACTCCTGACAGAACAATCTTAACCAATTATACAATGCATATACCGTCAGACATGCTGAACTTCTAACGGTTGATAAGCTTTTTCACAATCAGCAATGGAATTCAGCTCCTTAGCATTCCAATTACGATTGTTCCACTCAATCTCAAATGTTTTCCTTAAACTTTCAATCAGCAGACTGATTAACTCCTTTTTGGAATATTTTGGATATATACCAACAGATTGGAGAGAGTGTATTTTACGACGCAAGACCTTTTCATGCGCATAAGGAAATATTCTTAGAATTAGTGGAATGGAATCTTTGAGCAAAATAGATCCATGCTGTAAAAAAAATCTCTTTGGTTGAGAATTTTTTCCACGAGTAATTCTAACACGCTGAGCGCTGCCGATAATTTTTCGGCCTTCAACTAAAATTTCATATGAAGATGGTTCAGAAAAGCAAATATGGGGTTCTGTTTTTTCCTTTTGGTGGGATTTTTTGAGTAATACAGGATTAAGTCCCAACTTCTGAAAGAAATGTTTAAATCCTCTGGCTAAGAATTGATAATTGTCCAGTATTCCTCCTGGAAACTGACTGTCCAGAACTCCTGCAGCTAATGAATAAGTCAGGTCAAAGCCATGCAAAACAGCTTTTCCACCAGTCATTCTCCGGACAACAGGTATTGAAAGATTTTGACACTCCTGCAAATCAATCAGGGAATCTATTTTCTCATTTTTGCCAAGTGATAAAGTCGGGCATTCCCAATCGTAAAGTCTGAAAACAGGGTCTGCATCATCTCTGCATTTATCCAATAACACCTGATCAGCCGCCATGTTAAAACTTCCGGAGCGGGGAATGTCTTTAATCAGGCGCCAGGTTCGCATTTTTAATTCTAAATCGCTATGACTTAGGATTCAGTAAACTTGATAAATCCAAACCTCCAGTCATTTTACCTATTTGCTGACCAAGGGAATTCTGCATGTTTTGCTGACTTTTCCTCAGCCCTTCATTGACTGCAGAAAGAATCAGATCCTGAAGAGTTTCAATGTCATCCGCGTCAACAACCTCAGGATCAATTTCGATACTTTTTGCTTCCTGCTTCCCATTGAAAGTCATCTTCACCATTTCGCCACCAACTGAAACTGTAAAAGTCTGTTTTGCCAATTCCTCCTGTTGCTGTTTCATGGTTTCAGAAAGTTCCTGGGCCTTTTTCATAATTTCATTCATATCTATCATTTCTGACTCCCGTTAATAAATCATGTATTGTGATTAAGTATAAGATCATGACTCCTTTACGCGTCTGACAGTTCTATACTTGTAATTTTACTGTTCTTAAATACTGAGAGAATATCTTTAACCAAAGGAAATTCCTTCGCCTTCTTCCGCTTCAGTTCTTTTTCCTGCTCAATAAGAATCTGATCATATTCGGCAATTGTTTTCTGCGATGTTGCAACGTTTGAATTTTCACAGATCAAATTGACAGAGTGACCCGAAAATTCTGAAGCAATATTCTCCAATAACTTTTTGCTTTCCTGCGTCAGCATAGTAGCGTAATTCCCACTTTTGAAAACCAGTTTTAGATCTGAGCCATCCAAACTCTGAGGCACGGCATTCCTAACTATGCTGGCAAGTTTTGAGGAACTTTTTTTAACCTCTTCCGAAAATTTACACCACTCCTCTGGAGGTTTTTCAGGCAGGATTTCATTTTTTTGATTATTTTCCGGATGCCCGAGTTCATCAGTACCTGAAACTAAATTCTGATTTTCAACTGGAACTTCCAGTTTCAATTTCTCTTCATCAGGACTATCTCCTTGCAATACCTCAGATTCTTCTGCATGAACTTTTTGTTCATCTAATTCTGAAACATTCGATTTTTCCTGGATGTAATCGTGCATTCCCTGAATCTGAGGTTCAGGAACGTCTATATCTTTTCCCTCCAGTTTTTCATCTGTAAGTTCTTTTTTTTCTGGCTGCAAAATGTTCTTGATCAGGGATGCGTCCACTGGAGGTTTTTGTTCAACTGACATGTCTACTGCTGACTGTTGCTGAAATAATTCAGGGTCAGACTCTTCTGATCCTTTCTCTTCAGATGATTTTTTATCTGTTTCGGACTGTTTAACCAGCATGTCCGAATCAGACTTTCTTACGCGGATTTTTTTAATCTCACTGATCATCTCCGGTATTCCAATTAAAGGCTCAATTGACGAAATTTGAAGAATCGCCATTTCAAAGCAGATTTTGGCATGTGCGCTCAGTTTCATCTGTTCTTCAAGATCAAGCAACACGTGAAATATCTGTTGCAACTCATCAGTGCCTGCTAATTTTCCCAAGGATGCAAATGCTTCCAGATCATCGGAAGAAAGTTCCTGAAACAACGCCGGATTTGTTCCAAGAGTTTGCACAAGTGAAACAGTTTTAACAGTCTGTAATAAATCTGACAAAATATCATGAACATCATGTCCATGTTCCTGAAGTTTTTGAAAAAATTGCAGAGCCTCTGCCGCATTTTTTTTCAGGATTGCCTCTATGAAGGCAAACCGTGATTCTCTATCTAAAATCCCGAGAATTTGGGCTACTTTCTGGTCAGTGGCAGAAGTGCCAGTGAAGCTGAGTATTTGATCAATTGAAGTAAGCGCATCCCTCATTCCACCAACAGAATTCCGTGCGATCATTTCCAAGGCCTGTCGTGAGATTTCAAGATTTTCTTTTGCAACAACTGTCTCCAGGAAATCTGCCATTTTTTTTATGGGTATTCGTAAAAAGTCATAGCGCTGACAACGAGAAATAATAGTTGGAGGAATCTTGTATGGATCAGTGGTAGCAAAGATAAATTTAACATGGGAAGGTGGTTCTTCCAGAGTTTTCAAGAGCGCGTTAAAAGACTCAAGTGTCAACATGTGTGCCTCGTCAATAATGTATACTTTGTAACGACATCTGGCAGGCACATAATTCACATTTTCACGAAGCTCCCTGATATTCTCTATGCCACGGTTGGACGCGGCATCAATTTCATATACATCTGGTGATGCATTCTGATTGATTTCATGGCAGTTTTCACAAGTATTACACGGATCCCCATTGTCAGGATTCAAGCAGTTTAGTGCCCTTGTCAATATCCTTGCAGCACTTGTTTTTCCAACTCCACGTGATCCTGCAAACAAAAAGGCATGTGCAACTCTGTCGGAAAGAACAGCGTTTCGCAAAGTTTGGGCTGCTGTTTCCTGTCCAATCAGATCGCCAAAGCAGGCTGGTCGCAGCTTACGTGCCAGTACTACATAAGACATTATTGGGATCCTGTTTTAAGAAGAGAGGCTGAGGAATGCGGCACATCTCCGAAATCTTAGTGCTGCTTCCGCTAGGATCTGACACGGTTCGAAATTTTTGATTGCGCACCCCCAGCCATATGAAGACTTTTTTACAGATAATAATTCTGCATGAATTTCAGAAAAGTACTAAATTTTAGTGTATTTAATGTTTTTTGGCAATTTGTTTTTCAGTACTTTAATAATGTTTATAATCCCAAGCAGTTAACATAAATATTGAAATCATCCTGGTATAATTACCATTCATTCAAATATTAATGATTTCAGTTAGTAATTATTCACAAAGTCAACAATTATTGTTAAACTGAGTTTATGAATAATTGAAATTTTTTCAGGTTTTTTGAGTTAGTTATGGCTAAATGGTTGTTGGTTTCTGATGTAGTTCAATTACTGCATGTTCCGGAGGCAACCATTTATCGATGGATTCGCCAGGGTGATATTCCATGTGTAGTCCGTCGTGGAAAATATTACTTCAAGCAGTCCACTCTTTTTTCCTGGGCTGAATCAAAGCATATCCATATTCATGAACATTTACTTGACAGGCAAAAGAACAAAAAGGAAGTTAAACCCTCCAAGTTCCAGCTAATAGAAGCTCTTAAGACAGGCAATGTATTTCATGATGTTCCTTCTGCATCTATTGAAATATTATTCCAAGAAGTTTCGTCGAGAATGGATCTGCCTCAACCTGTTAAAGTTTCTTTAACAGAACAATTGCTCCAAAGAGAGAAAATTTCTTCAACGGGAATTGGCAACGGTTTTGCCATACCTCATCCAAAAACTCCTCTGGGACAGCAAATTAATCAATCTATTGTGGGTACTTTTTTTTTGCAGAGCCCACTGGATTTCAAGGCTCCGGATGGATTGCCTGTAACAGCAGTTTTTGTACTTTTGAGTACAGATTCTTATCATCATCTGCAGCTGCTCTCTCAACTGGTTCGATTGCTTGGCAATTCAATAGTTAATGACATGCTCAACCGATCACCTTCATTAGAAATTTTAGTTGCTCAATTTGAAAAAACTCTGGCAGAAACAACTTAGGCTCTTCCTTTCTCGAAGTTTTGCTGGTTCTGATTCTGATCTGCTTTCACGATTTCAAGCAGTATCCGCAAGAGAATCTATTGTAATGATGACCGCAGCTCTTGTAATTGGGATTATCTGTGGGGTTTTTGCCGTTGGACTTAACTGGAGTGTACATACGCTAAGACTTTATATCACAGAATTAGAATTGGGCTGGAGTAGCATTTTTATACCTGCTCTGGGAGCAGGTATTGCCGTTTTCCTGGTGCGCTCGATTATACGTGATTCTGCAGCGCATGGTGTTTCAGATGTTATAAAGGCTATGGCATTGGGCTCAGAAATTTTGAGAAGGCGTATGATTCATTCCCGATTTCTCGGCAGTTTGCTTACTGTAGGCACTGGAGGATCAACGGGTCTGGAAGGTCCTATAGTATCTATTGGCGGGGCTGTTGGCTCAGCGCTCGGTCGCTGGATGGAAATGAACGAACGTCACAAAAAACTTCTCGTAGGTTATGGGGCTGCAGGCGCAGTTGCAGGTATTTTCAATGCCCCGCTTACGGGTTTAATTTTTTCATTGGAAATAATTATCGGAGAATGGACATATTTGACTATTCTGCCAACTATCATTGCGGCTGTTTCTGCTACAGAAATCAGCCGCTTTATAATGGGAAACAAAATCGCCTTTTATCAAGAAATTGCCGGTTTTTCCATTACTTCCTTACTTGCCTGTTTTGTTCTTGGTGCATTAACAGGTGTGATCTCAATATTGTTTGCAAGGAGCCTGCAGTTATGGGAAAAAATCTTTTCAAAGATTTCTGAAACTTTTTGGATACGCGCTGCAACAGGCGGTTTAACAGTGGGGGCATTGGGATTTTTTATGCCGGAAGTATTGTCTGAAGGATATGAAGTCACACAATCATTTTTGACAAACACCATAAGACCTGAACTGGGTTTTGTACTGCTTTTTGTGCTGATAAAGTTTCTTGCATGCGGCATTACCCTGGGTAGTGGTGGAATAGGAGGAGTGTTTGCTCCAAGCCTTGTTATTGGAAGCGGAGTTGGATTAGCTTTTGGAATGTTTCTGCATTTACTCCCGCTGGATGGAGTTGCAGAGGATGCCGCATTTGCTTTAGCAGGTATGGCTGGAATGGTCGCAGGGGTAATGCATGGTCCGCTAACCGGGATATTTCTGGTTATGGAATCAACACGTGGTTATTCCATGATATTGCCGCTTATGCTGACTGCAAGCAGTGCCATGGTTGTAAGTTCGTTTTTTGAAAAAGGCTCTGTTTATACCCAACCTTTAATTAAACAGGGAAGTTTGATCAGGCGTGGAACTGATCGATACTTACTGCATCATCTGAACATTGTGGATATACTGGACAAAGATTTCATTACGATTCGTGAAGATTTACTGTTGAGAGATTTCGTTGATGAATTTAAGAAAGCACATCGAAACTATTTTCCTGTCCTGAACAATATGCAGCAATGTGTAGGTGTTGTATTTCTGGATGACATGCGCCCTCACCTTTTCGACACTAGTTTATATGATCTTGTCACAATGGGTTCAGTCATGCGAACCTTGCCTGCAATAAATATGAATGAGCCGATAAACTCGGCACTGAACAAGTTTGAAACCTCCAAAGCCTGGTCTTTACCGGTGGTAGAAGGTGACAAGTTTTTAGGAATGCTTTCTAAATCAACACTTTTTGATCATTACAGGCGGGAACTGCAAATTCAGGAAATTTAAAAAAAATTCATGAATCACTTGTAATTTTTTCCTTTTAACATAACTTTACATAACCCTGTTTGTTTTCATAATATAATCGGGACCATTAAAACAACATTGTACTGAAAAATATTCCCAACCTCTAATTTCAAATAAAGCGAGCTATGAACAAATCAGAATTAATAGAAGAATTAGCTGAGCGCACAGGGTATAGCCCTAAATTAACGGACAAGACAGTACGCATATTTTTTGACCGAATAAAATATGCTCTTAAAGTCAATGATAAAGTTGAAATCCGTGGATTTGGTTCTTTTAATCTGAACAAATATAAGGGCTACACAGGAAGGAATCCCAAAACCGGAGAAACAGTAGAAGTTAAACAAAAACAGCTCCCTGTGTTCCGGACAGGCAAGGATTTACGAAGTCGCGTAAACAAGTAACAATTTGTTCAGGAATCCTGAGCAGATTCTTCCGGCGTTTGGTCCAGCAAATCAGTGAATCTCTGTGGAGGGTTAATCAGTTCCGTTATCTGAACCGCGTTTTTACCCTTGTAAGCACCTTGAGTAGCATAAAATTTAAGCTTTTCCTGTACGTGGACCTTTAAAGGTTTGTCCTGATCTTGATCAAGTAGTATACGGTCACCTGATTTCAAACTTAAGAAATGCCTCAGGGTCATGCGGGCTTCACCAAGAGCAACCTTGACGCCGACTTTTGAGTTGCGCAGATTTTCCTCAAGACGACTTACATTGATGGCATTGACCTCCTCATCATAACTTGATTTTCCGGCTTCGATCCGTGTACGTACCGGATCAAGCATCGCATAAGGAAGACAAAAACTCATTGTATACGGGACACGATTGATCTCAACATCAAATGTAGTGCTTGCCACAACTTCTTCAGGTGGAACAATGGCCGTAAATTTAGGATTAATTTCAATTCTCTCAAAAAATGGTTCCAGTGGAGTCAGGCTTTTCCAGGCTTTACCCAGATCATCTAGTGCGCCGTACACAACTTTGGTAAGCATCCTGATTTCAATTCCAGTAAATTCACGTTTCGGAGGCGGATTTTCAAACCAGCCATTCCCTCCAAATAACAAATCGATCAGGATGTGTACCAGATGATGCTCAAAGACAAATAGGGAGTGACCTTGCAGAGGGTTCATTCCAAAAATAGTCATTGAAGCCGGTGCTGAAATGGCCTCAAGATAATCACGGAAACTGACTAACTCTGTTGCACGCCTTGTGATTGTAACAGGGCGTCTTACGTGATGTGAAAATGTTTGACCAAAATTTCGTGCAAAGCGGTCATAAACGGCTTCCAGTCCCGGCATCCGCCCTCTAATAACAGGCGCTTGGTGGCCCAGTTCGAATGGCAGTACCTGAACTTCATCGTTTTCAAACAAGTTCAGTTTTTTATCCTGCTCATCCGAGATTCGTTTCAAGATAGTATTCAATTCATTTTTCGACTGAGACATTATACTATTAAATTAAAAAAGTGAAATTAGGAGTTCTTGTTTATCTTGAAAATAATGAAGAACAAGTCCTGATGATTCACCGCGATAAGAAAGATGAACATCAGGGGCTCTGGTTAGCTCCAGGCGGTAAAGTTGAACCAAACGAAGCTCCTTATGAAACCGCAATCAGGGAAATGCTGGAAGAAACAGGTCTGCAAATTAAGGACCATGAACTTCGGGCTGTTCTCTCTTTCCCTGACGATGGAGACTCACCATTTGGGGATGAATGGCATGTTTTTGTATTTTACTCAAACAGTTTTTCCGGAACTCTCTCAGAAAACTGTCCTGAAGGTAAGCTGGAATGGGTTCCTAAAAACACTCTGACTGAGCTTGCAACATGGGAGGGAGACCGAATATTTACCCCGAAAATATTTGATTCCGGATGTTTTTCAGCTAAGTTCCTTTATTCCGGAAATACTTTATTAGAATATTCATTTTCAGGTACAGCCGATTAATTTTGTTAAATCACCCTGAAAAAACAGGCAGGAAAATTACTGAAATGATTTGCACACAGTTCCGTTTTTTCATCCTTGTCGTACTATTTCTGTTGGTCCTTTCCGGTTGTAAAGTCCAGGTACGTTATCCATCAGAATTCCCTTCAAAAACAGTAATTACAAATGAAGAAACATTCTGGTTTTGGGGGCTGATAGGAGAAAAAAATTATGAAGTTAATGATCTTTGTCCCCAAGGTCGTGTGTATGAGGTAAGCGTTTACAACACTATCCTGCAAAGTACATATACAATGTTATCGCTTGGCATCTACAGCCCGCGAACTGTTACCATCGTCTGTTCAATCCGGGGAGAATAATATCACTATTAATTAGTGATATCAGAATTAAAATTTCATTTATTCTGTTTCCTGATTATTTGAACCCTCAATTCAATTTCTTCCTCACTTTTTCGCTTGTCTAAACAGATCAATTTGCAGAGGAACCTGAGTCCTTATAAATTTTTATTTTGTGGTAGACAGGCACATAATGCCAGAGTTTAGCAATGTGATTCTTCCATTCCGATTACTTTCTTAAATACATAAGGGAAACTTATTAAGTGCATAAAAACAAATTTATTTTTAAATTAATATAATTTAAGTAGAATCTGTTTTTATGAATTACATTCTTGCAGACAAAAAAACCCTGATTAGACAGAAAACACTTTTGAAAAATGTGTTTATTCCTTTTTAATTAATGCTCATAACACATCCTTAATCTTGCCAAACTTTATTCTAGATTAAATCAAAGATCCTTTATGAAATCGAAATTCCAAGTAGTCGTAATCGGAGGTGGTGTCGTCGGCTGCAGCGTTTTGTATCACCTTACTAAATTGGGCTGGAAAGACGTGGCGCTGCTGGAGCGTTCTGAATTGACATGTGGTTCCACATGGCATGCCGCGGGAGGGATGCATACAATAAACGGTGATCCAAACTTGGCAAAACTGCAGCTGTACACCATAAATATTTACAAGGAAATTGCAGAAATTTCAGGACAGGATATTGGTCTGCACATGACAGGCGGCATTATGCTGGCAGCAACTCAGGAACGTTTCGACTGGCTGAAAAGCATGCATTCCAAGGGACGATACCTGGGCATGGATACAGAAATCATCAGTCCAGCCGAAGCGAAAAAAATCATGCCTTTGATAAACCCTGAACATTTTGTAGGAGGGCTTCATAACACGTATGAAGGCCATTTGGACCCCTACGGAACAACATGGGCTTATGCCAAAGCAGCCAAAAAACAAGGTGCTGAAATATATCAGCACTTAAGAGTTACTGACCTGCAGCTTGATCAGGAAGGTGTCTGGCGGTTGTTTATGGATTCAGAAAGTACTGGTGAAAGGCACGAAATTCAATCAGAACATGTAGTCAATGCGGGAGGTCTCTGGGCACGTGAGGTGGGGAGAATGGTCGGACTTGAACTGCCTGTGCTGGCAATGGAACACATGTATTTGATCACTGAAGATTTGCAGGATGTAATTGATTTTAATCAACAAAATGGACGCCAGATACCACACGCAGTTGATTTTGATGGCGAATTGTATCTTCGTCAGGAACAGAATGGAATGCTGATGGGAACATATGAAAAAGCCTGCAAACCATGGTCACCGAAAGAAACACCATGGGATTTCGGACAGAATCTGCTTCCACCGGATTTGGAACGCATAGCACCATCACTCGAAGTCGGTTTTGAACATTTTCCTGCATTCGAAAATGCCGGAATAAAAAAAGTAATCAATGGACCTTTTACTTTTGCTCCAGATGGGAACCCCCTTGTCGGGCCTGTCCGTGGGCTTCCTGGATTCTGGTGCGCTTGTGGTGTAATGGCTGGTTTCAGTCAGGGAGGTGGAGTTGGTCTGGCACTGGCAAACTGGATAATCGACGGCGATCCGGGATTTGATATGTGGGCAATGGATATCAGCCGATTTGGTGACTGGGCAACATTGTCATACACAAACACAAAGGTCCGTGAAAATTACTCAAGACGTTTTTCTATACGTTTCCCGAATGAAGAACTTCCTGCCGGGAGACCACTGCGGACTACACCTGTTTACGAACGGATGATTGCTGAAGGGGCACAAATGGGAGAAGCTTTCGGTTTGGAAATGCCACTCTGGTTTGCACCGAAAGGGGTTAAGGATAAATTTTCATGGCGTCGCTCTACCGATTTTGAACATGTGGCTGAGGAAGTTCTGGCAGTTCGTCAAGGGGTGGGATTAATGGAAATTTCCGGTTTCGCCAAATATACCGTTACGGGAAAAGGAGCAACGGAATGGCTTGACCGCCTGCTTGCCTGCCGCATTCCAAAACCGAAACGCATGACACTTGCTCCCATGCTTAATCAAAATGGCAAACTAATTGGAGATTTCACTCTGGCAAATCTTGGTACCGTGAAGCCCGGAGGTTATGATGAATTTTTCATTGCAGGTTCTGGAATCGCGGAAGAGTTTCATATGCGGTGGTTCGAAGAAAATCTAAATGGGAATCGTTCAAATCAAGATTATGATACAGTTGGAATTATGCCTCACGGGACAGGCAAGGTAGGACTGCATGTTGCTGGACCAAATTCCCGCAAGTTGCTGGAAAAAATAACAGACGCTGATATCAGTTCTGAAGCATTCCGTTTTATGGATATTCAGGAAATTAATATCGGCATGGTTTCCTGTCTGGTAGGACGTGTAAGTTTCTCGGGAGACCTCGGCTATGAAATTTGGATGACTCCGGATAAGCAGCGTTATGTAATGGATCTTCTGCATACAGCAGGAGAGGAATTTGATATCCGTTTGTTTGGACTCCGTGCTTTGAATTCCCTGCGCCTGGAAAAAAATTATGGCTCATGGGCTTCAGAATACCGTCCTGTTTACGGCCCTTTGGAAGCGGGGTTGAATCCATTTGTGGCTTTAAACAAAGAAGCTGATTTTATCGGCAAAAACGCAGCCGTTCGGGAAAAAGAGGAGGGAGGGGTTTTGCGCCTGCGTTCTTTTGTGGTTGACGCTAAGGACGCAGATGTTATACGTGATGAACCAATTTGGTTCGGAGAGAAAGTAACTGGGTGGGTTACTTCCGGAGGTTTTGCTCATAATTCCGGGGTTTCTCTGGCAATGGGTTATGTACCTAAGGAAATTGCAGACGAAGAAAATGGCTGGTCAATTGAAATTCTCGGTGAGCGATGTTCTGCAACCATGCAGTCAGAACCCCTGTTCGACCCAAAAGGCCAACACATGCGTCAATAAACAATGGTTAGTTACAATAATGAATTTCAAAAAGGGTTCAATATCTGTGGACAACCATCTTCTGAACTTGTTGAATTCTTCAAGCATCATCAAAAAAAACACGCGTCTGTTCTTGATTTGGGCTGTGGACAAGGAAGGGACGCCTTGTTTATTGCCCGAAAAGGACATACTTTGCTGGGCGTGGATGCAGCTCAAACCGGTATCAAACAAATACTGAAAACCAGCCGTTCGGGAAAATTTAATTGTGAATGGTATTGTTGCTGACATTATAGACTTTGAGGCTGACGATGTGTACGATGTTGTGTTAATAGTCAGAGTACTTCTCATACTGCAAAGCAATAAAATACGAAAATCGGTACTTGAAAAATACAGTTCTGCAGTTTGCAATGATGGTTACTATTTGATTGCTGATACTCCAAAAAATCAGATATTAATATGTAATATTTTTAAATCCTTGAAGCAAGATTTGGAATTTATAAAAAATAAAAAAGGATTCTTATTTGCCCACAAAATAAAAAGGTAAAAATGTCAGCAAACATACTTAACGGCAAAGAGATTGCCCATGATATTTTTGAAGAAGTTTCCTTAAAAGTATCTGACCTGAACAAAAGCGGATGGCAACCAATGCTGCTTTCAATAAAAGTTGGTGAAAATCCTGCTGTTGATCTTTATATCAGGAATCAGCGCATGAAGGCGGAACAAGTTGGAATTGTATTTGAAGAAAAGCAATTTACGGAAGATATTTCTGTAAATGTACTGCTGGCGGCAATTGCAAGTTTCAATGTTGATCCAAAAGTAACCGGAATTATTCTGCAACGTCCGGTTCCTGAAAACATTCCAATTAAATCACTGCAGAAAGCAATTCATCCACTTAAGGACGTGGAGGGAATGCATCCGGCATCGATCGGCAACATTGTTTACAACGAACTGGAACTTGGGCCATGCACTGCAATGGCTTCCGTGGAATTATTGAGACGTACCGGTAATGATCTTAAAGGTCTTGAGGTTGTAGTGATAGGGCACTCCGAAATTGTAGGAAAACCAATTGCTTTCCTTTTAATGGCTGAGGGCGCCACCGTTACAGTTTGCCATCACATGACAAAAGATTTCACTGTACATTCCAAAAAAGCTGATGCTGTATTTGTGGCGGTAGGGAAATCAAATCTGATAACTGGAAAAATGCTTAAACCAGGTGCGACATTGATTGATATAGGTATTAATCGCATTACAGATGATAATGGAAAGAGCAGAATTGTCGGAGACAGTGATTTTGAATCGTGTTCAAAAACTGCCGGGTGGATCACTCCAGTTCCCGGAGGTGTAGGTCCGGTCACAGTTTCCTGCCTGATGCGTAATACTGTATCTGCAGCAAACAGGTTGAAAAAACTTTATGAGACACAATTTCAATCGCCTGTTGAATCTGGCTTTGGTGAAAATTGAAAAGGACCTGTGATTTATTTCAATCAACAAAGACTTCCAACAGAGTCATTTACCCAACCGGACACCTACCGGCAGAGTCGTTTACCTGTTGATCAGGCTTCAACTCTGATTCCTGACGCATATACATCAGATGATTTCTTTGCTCTTGAGCAGGAAAAAATTTTTGCAAACAGTTGGGTCGCAGTGGGCTGTTTGCCGCAGGTCAGTAAGCAGGGAGACATTCTGGTCACAGAAGTTGCCGGTCGTTCAATTCTGGTAGTACGAAACAAAGAAGACAAACTGAGGGCATTTTATAATGTTTGCCGTCATCGTGGCTCTAAACTGCTGTTTGAAAGCTGCAACATCAAAAGCATCCGCTGTCCTTATCATGCCTGGGTATATGGACTGGACGGCAAATGTCTTGGCACACCGATGTTTCAGAATGAAAAAACTGCCGGTAAAGCAACAGAAATGACGGACGCAGATCATTTTGACAAAAAAGATTACGGGCTTTATCCGGTCTCGGTGCGCAGTTGGGGTTTTTTAATTTTCGTAAATTTAAGCATGGGAACTTCAAATGGAGTTTCTGAGGACGAGGTAACAGCAGGATTTGAGGAATGGCTTGGTGATTTACCGCAAAAATTTCAATCACATGTTTTGGAAA
>CAJXDX010000009.1 GCA_913052275.1 uncultured Pseudomonadota bacterium
CGGAACTGCTGTACCGTAGATCCGGAAGGAAAATTGAGAGTGAAGCAATTGCCGGGACTCGCCCCAGAGGTCTCACAATTGAGGATGATCAGCGCCTGGCTTCTGAACTTCGTGACAGTGAAAAAGAACAGCGAGAACATTTGATGGTACTGGAAAGGATGGAACGGCTGCTTCAGCAATTTTGCAATAATACAGAAAGACTGTCTTATCTGGAACCGCTTCAACTTAGACATGTCCAGCATCTGCAAAGCAAGATGTACGGGTCCTTGCTACCGGAGATCAGCGACTCTGATTTACTACCCGTTTTTCACCCAACTCCTGCAGTTTCTGGAACGCCCGATTCGGAAGCACGTACTCTCATACGTGAACTCGAACCGTTTGATAGAGGATGGTACGCTGGTCCTGTTGGCTGGATAAGCAGGAGCCAGGCAGAATTTGCAGTGGGAATTCGTTCTGGTTTATTATGCGGACGTATTTTGAGAATCTATACTGGAGCAGGAATTGTAGATGGATCTGTGCCTGATGAAGAATGGAGAGAGATCGAAATCAAACTCCAAAGTTGGCAATATTTACTGGGTCGGACGTGAATTGGAATAAATGCTGGGGAGAATGGATCATCGAGGAACTGGTGCGGCATGATATAGAATGTTTTTGTATTTCGCCAGGATCACGCTCCACTCCTCTTACTTCTGCTGTTGCTGCTAATCCGAGGGCAAATGCAGTTATATGCTACGATGAACGTGCAGCTGCTTATTATGCCCTTGGTCATGCACGTGCTACCGGACTGCCGGCAGTGTTAATCTGTACTTCCGGGACTGCAGCGGCAAATTATTTGCCGGCAGTTATAGAAGCTTCCGTTGAACAAATACCTCTTCTTCTGATGACTGCAGACCGTCCCCCTGAACTTCAGGACACCGGCGCGAATCAGGCAGTTAACCAGACACATCTTTTCGGTACGCATGTCCGCTGGTATTTTGATCCAGGCTGCCCAGGACCGGAATTCTCTGCAGAAGCTTTACTTACCACAATTGACCATGCAATATTTAAAACACATTTTCCTTTGTCCGGCCCAGTACATCTAAATTTCCCATTCCGTGAACCTTTCTTTGATACTGATGACCACGGAAAAAAAGTTCAATACAAGCTGACAAGTGATAAAAAACCCTATGTTCGCAATTCTGTTCCCCGAAAAATAATGCCGGTTGATGAAATAAAGGAATTAATAAAGAACCGTCCTGGATCAGGGATATTGAGTATCGGAAGAGTCCCCCGGGATTCGCTTGATTCCATCAGAATGCTGGCTGCAGAACTTGACTGGCCTGTATTTGCAGATATAACTTCCGGCCTTAGACTAGGAAATAAATGTCCAAACAGGATTACATATTATGATCAGTTGCTGCATGAAGAACTGGACACCCCCAATTGGGAAACAGAAGCAATTTGGCATATTGGTTTCCCGCCTACTTCCAAACGATGGCTTACTTGCTGGGAACAGAAACCGGCACCTCAAATGGTATGGATAGCTGATCATTCAGAACGTCATGATCAGTCAAACCATTTTCGCTGGAAAATCGAAACAGATATTGATGAATTTTGTCATTATGCAGTGAATGTTTTAAAGTTAGAAAAAAAGAAATATAAAAGAAAATCAAAAAAAGAAGATTGGCTTTATGCTTCAAAAATCGTTGAAAATCTGCTGGATGAACACATTAATTCAAATGTTGAAAAAAAACAGATTGACGAATTTTGCCTTGTACGGAGACTGACTGAAATTATACCGGAAGATTTTGCTTTTTTTATCGGAAACAGTCTCCCAGTTCGTGTGGTAGATATGTTTGGTTCCGGTAAGGGAGCTGATGTGGCCACAGCTCTCAATCGAGGCGCCAGCGGAATTGACGGGCTTATTGCTTCAGCTTGCGGTTATTCGGCAGGATTAAAACAACCGTTAACATTACTGATTGGTGATTTATCTGCCATCCATGATCTTAATTCATTTAAAATGATTGCAGAATCTGAGATGCCTGTTTTGCTGGTGCTTATAAATAATCATGGTGGCGGAATTTTCTCATTTCTGCCTATATCCAGGCAAAAAGAAATGTTCGAAATGTTTTACGGTACACCACATAACCTTGACTTCCGGGCAATTTCAGAAATGTTTGAGCTGGAATATCACAGGCCGGAATCCATCAATTCATTTGAGGAAGATTATTTGATATCGGCTCAAAAAAACAAATCTGCAGTTTTCGAAATTATTACAAAGCGTGACCAGAACCCGAAACAACTTGATGAGTTTAAAATGAAATTAATGAAATGTGACTTTAGACCAAAATAAGTAATTCCATACTGCTTAAAATGTATATCAGAAAATTAGTTTTTCAGATTCAGTTAATGAGAATTATATTTTCTTTCTTCTTACCCGTACACTCTTGTCTCCCAAAAAGCCATGTCAATACGCTATGATTTGCCCCTGATTGGAGCAACCTTGTTTTTACTCTCTTGGGGAACAGTTATGATATACAGTACAGGTGGTGTATTTGCAGACCTGCAGTACAATGACGGACAATACTTTTTATACCGCCATCTGATCCATGTACTTGCAGGACTTGCTGCTATGGGTCTTGCTTTGGCTGTTAATTACAAAAAATGGAAACAATTATCAATTTGGATGATGCTCGGAATACTAGTCTTACTGATTCTTGTTTTAATTCCTGAAATAGGGCACGAAGTAAAAGGAGGTCGACGCTGGCTTCGCTATGGTTCATTGAGTGTTCAGCCTGCTGAATTACTGAAGGTTGTTTTGATTATTTATGTGGCATCATACCTGGAGAGAAAACAAGAATTGCTTGCTTCTTTCTTCCGGGGTTTGACACCAAACTTCATTGTCACTGGAATTTATCTTTTTCTTGTTTTGCTCCAACCAGACTTTGGTAATGTTATTTTGATTGCTACAACAGTCTTGCTTATGCTGTACGTTGGAGGAGGTCGTCCAGTCCACATTGCGGGCAGTCTGATTGGCATGGGAATAATCGCCGGATTATTGATTGCATCACATTCCTACCGTGTTCAGCGGATGCTGGCTTTTTTGAATCCCTGGGATGATCCGCAAAATTCAGGTTTCCAAATCATCCAATCATTTATCGCCCTCGGTACTGGAGGATGGTTTGGCAGAGGACTGGGTGAAAGTTTTCAAAAAAGACTTTTCCTGCCTGATGCCCATACTGATTTTATTTTTGCAATAATTGGGGAGGAACTGGGGTTTTTATGGATTTCTGTGCTGATTATCATTTTTTCCGTCTTTATCTGGCGAGGCTACTGGATTGCTTGGAATGCTCAGGATGCATTTGGTAAACACTTGTCATTTGGTGCAACAACATTAATAGGTCTTCAGATTGTTCTGAATCTTTTCGTAGTTGTGGGACTTCTTCCGACAAAAGGCTTGCCACTTCCTTTCATTAGCTATGGTGGTACCTCTCTTGTGGTTTCAATGTTTTTGACGGGACTCTTGCTTAATATAAGTGCATGTCTAAGACCTGTAGAAGCATCCCCTGAAAAAACTTAAGCCTCTGCCACTAAACCTCCACTTAATGATTAAAGTTTATTTTTATATTGTAATCCGGAAAAAAAGGACTAACTGGTCCCGTTTTTTTTATCAGAAACCAATTGTTCGGACAACAATTCTACTTTCACTAATCTGCCCTTCCAAAACTGATTTTTTTCAAGGCTCGTTCAGATATTTTTCAACTAAACCTGCCTTTGCCCAGACAGAAAATAAGAAAACAGACACTCCAAAAAATCATCGACTGGAAAATTTTCTCCTCAGTACCAAAGATCGGGATGAATGGACTCGGCTGATGCTTGCAATTTTAAATAGTGTGACGGCAGTTGAGAGTGTTTTATCTCAAGGTGTTAGAGTAAACATACGTGGTACAGACAGATTCCACGGGGTAACTCCCCTGATGTTTGCGTCCAGAATTGGTGAAGAAGTCATCGTTAAATTACTGGTTGAAAAAGGTGCCCGCCTGAATGATACAGATTCCCTAGGCAATACTGCACTTATAGAAGCAGCAAAAATGGGTTATCTGGATATAGTTAGATTTATGCTTCAGCAGGGAGCAAATCCTAATGCTAAAACTAATGAAAATTGGACTGCTTTAATGTTCGCTTCACATGAAGGACATGTGGAAGTTTTGGAAGCGTTGTTAAAATATGGTGCTAATTCTGATTCGCAGAATAAATTTGGTATGTCACCAGTCATGTATGCCTCTCAAAATGGTCATATCGAAATTTTGCAGAAATTAATTAATCGCGATGCAAATGTGAATTTAACCTCACTAAATGGATCAACTGCCTTAATGTGGGCAATCCGTTCAGGCCACGAAAAAATTGCAGAACTGCTGTTGGAATCTGGGGCAAATCCTCACTCTTCCGAAAATGAGTTTCAAAGATCACCCTTGCTTCTGGCAGCAAAGTTCGGAAGAAAAGGCATTTTGAAAAGTTTGTTATTTTCCGGAGCAGATATTAAAGCAGTTGACAAACACGGAGCAAATGCTCTGATACTCGCTCTTGGCAACAGTCATTTTGAGACCGCAAGGCTGCTGATTGAAGGAGGTATACCAGTCAATAATCCAAACCAAAATAAACTAACTCCGTTAATGATAGCATCTTCCAAAGGAAATTTTGAATTGACTGATATGCTGATTGAAAAAGGAGCCGAAGTTAATGTACTGGATAACAAAGGTAAAACCTCATTGATGTATGCGGCTGCTGAAGGAAACACAAAAATAGTTAAGCTGTTGCTAAGAGAGCAAAGCAGACTTGATTTTCGTGACCGTTTAGGCATGACTGCCTGGATGCATGCCGTGGAAAACAAAAATCTTCCAGTGGTTGAATTTCTCAGCAAAAAAGAAATTGATAATCATGAGAATCTTTTTTATGCAGTTTCTAATGGAAACCTTGAAGCAGTTAAAATCCTGCTAGAATTAAAAGCAAACCTAGAAGCAAGGGATGCACAAGGTTGGACACCATTAATGTGGGCAGCAAATAATGGGCATAAACAAATTTTAGAACATCTGCTGAAAGGTGGAGCTAAAATAAACCAAATTGATGAATTAAATAAGAATGGACCTGGATGGACACCATTGATGCTGGCAGCGGGCAGCGGTCATCTCGAAATTGTTGAAATTCTAATTTCTAAAGGTACCGATCCGACTGCTCGTGACACTGATAACTGGACAGCACTAACATGGGCCTCCTTCACTGGACACGCAGAAGTTGTGACTTTTTTGATACAAAATGCTGCAATTATTGACCAGCGCAGTTCTGACGGTGCAACCCCTTTGATTTGGGCAGCTTCTCAAGGCCACACAAATGTAGTTCAGGCCTTATTAAGTAAAGGGGCAAAGATTACCAAGAAAGATGAAAACGGCAAAACTGCATTGGCACACGCTGCTCTACAGGGACACTTCTCTACGGCGAAGGCACTGATAAAATTTGGGGCTGACTTAAATCACGACCTACTGTATGCAGCTCGCAGGGGGTATAACAAAATGGTTAATTTTCTGCTGAATGAAAAAGCTGATATTGATTACATTTCTGTGAAAAGTGAAACTGCATTGGCTCTCGCTATACAAGAAAAGCATATAGAAACAGCACGAATTCTACTGGAACGTGGAGCAAACACTGCTGTGCAAAATGCTAAGGGACAAACACCGTTGATGTCCGCTGTTTTAACTGGAGAAACTGAAATTGTAAAACTTATTTTTCAGCATCAAAAGCAGGAATCCTTGACTGCCGAACTTGATACTGCTGATTTTATTGGCAATACACCATTAATGGTCTCCGCAGACAAAGGTTTTTTGGATATAGCAACATTTCTGCTTGAACGGGGAGCAAAAGTTGAAAGTATAAATCGCTGGAATGAAACAGCTTTGATGTTTGCTTCTTCAAAAGGGTTTCGTGAAATTGTCAGTCTGCTGCTCAAGCATGGTGCAGACATAGATGCCAGAGATATTTCTGAAAAAACTGCTTTACTAAGAGCTGTTCAAAATGGACACCTGCTAATTGTTGAGATGCTTCTTTTAAAAGGAGCAAATATGCATTTTAATGCTTTTGATCTTGGTGGGGAAGGAGGAACAGCACTTATACAGGCAGCAAGAAATGGCCATAACGATGTTTTGCAAAAACTTTTGAACGATGGTGCTGAAATCAATACAACTGAACTTATGTTCCACCACTCTGCCTTAATGGCTGCAGCACTGAATGGTCACGTTAAGAGCGTTAAACTCCTGCTGAATGCTGGGGCTGATCCGATGTTAAAAGACACTTCACAGCGTACAGCTTTATTGCTGGCAGCAACTAATAATCATTTATCAGTTGTAAAGCAGCTTGTGGATGCTAAACAAAATGGGAAGCAAACTGATTCCAACGGCAATGGTATCTGGCACTTAATGGCAATGAGTGATGGACAGAAAAATACAGAGGAGGACTCCACTGAATTAGTGAAGAAAGATAAAGATAATTTTAATTTAATGAAAGAACTGATTTCACAAGGAATTTCATTGGACTCCATAAACAACGATGGTGAAACAGCTTTGATAATAGCGGTAAAAAGAGAAAATTTGGAGTTAGTAAAAATATTGCTAAACCTGGGAGCTTCACCTGATATTCTGACACCTGATGGAGAGAATGCACTGTCACTGGCAGAAACATCCGGCAATAATGAGGTTTTAAATCTACTGCGCTGAATTTTTCCAGAAAAAACAGGAAAAATATCTTTCTATAATTTCAACTTCCTCTATTCCAGTAGTTTATCACTAATTTTTTCTCTCTCTCCAAGAATTCAATTTCGTTAATTTTGCCTTGAGTTAGGCCTCCTCTGAGATAATGTAATTTCGCCAGGAATTCTTCTTTTGAATTGCAATGACTCCAGCCTCTTTCCTTCATGTGTACCAGTTTATCATACTCTTCCTGTGAAACTTCAACAGGGTTTTCCAGAGCGTGTGGTGTTAAGCAGATCACTGTTTGAAAACTAAAAATAGTAGAAATGACTGGTTTAGTGTAATACGTTAATAAATATTCTTGCATTAACATAATATGCTTTCAAGTCACCCACATAGTCCATGACCATCGACAACAATTTTCAAATTTCAAGCACAAACATCATAACCCCGTTCTGGATTGGGAGTATTGTGTCAGGTATTTTGCTTGGTCTTAATGCTCCTGGATTTGGAACTCACTGGATCGGTTTAGTTTGTTTTTTTCCATTGATATTTACTCTTGAACAATTACATAAAAAAACATACATCACATTCTGGAAACGCTGCCTAGTGTTTTCAGGGGTTTGCTGGCTTACAGGGGGGATTGCCTCTTTAATAGGAGGGCATTGGATTACAAACAGTATACATGTTTTTGGTCACATTCCTTGGATCTTTTCCTTGCTGATCACAGGAGCAGGATATGGTTTGGAAGTTGGCCTGCAGCTTTTTGTTTATTTTGCCATTCCATTACTTTGCATCAGAAAACTCGGCAACTGGGAATTACTATTGCGTCTGGCATATGTGATCGCAATTGATCCATGGTATCCTCGCTTGATTCATTGGAATTATGGGGGGCTGACTTTTTCGCAGTTTCCCTTTCTTGAACAAGTAGCAGATATCATCGGTTCATCCGGACTTCTTCTCTACAGTGCCGGATTGCCATACCTGCTTATTGCTTGGTGGCGTTTAAAATCAGATGGAAAGAATTTAAATGATAATGATGTAAGATATAAGTTTCTCAAACGAGTAATTGCTGCATATTCATTTTTGTGGGCTGTTGGTCTATGCTACGGTGCATGGCGAATACAGGATATCAATGAAAATGTTAACATGCCAAATTCTGATTCATTTTTAAATGTCATAGTTATTCAGCCAAATTTTTCTCTGCAGGATCTGGCTTCAAACCCAGAACTTGCTCATTCAAAACGACAAGGTAATCTGGAAAGTTTGCTTAAGGATTCGAAGAAGTACTTGTCAAAACTTTCGAAACAAACTGACGAACCCACACTGTTGGTTTGGCCGGAATCAGTTTTTCCACATCCTTTTTTCAAGGTAAATGAAGCCAGTCAAAAAGTAATGCGATTTGCAGAAGAAAATAATACTTCCGTCTTATTTTCTACTGTTGACTGGGAAAACAACCCGACCGGAAGAAAATTTCATGGTGTATCTGTGCTGGTGGGATCAAATGGTGAAGTACTGGGCAGATACAATAAAATATTCCTCATTCCTTTTGGTGAGATGATTCCATTTTCGGATATTTTTCCTGAAGCTGCATCTTGGCTTCGCAACAACATAGCAAACATGTCCGAGTTTGATCCGGGGCAGGATTACAAGGTGTTTTCCTTATCAGAAAAAGTTCGACTCTCTGCTCCAATTTGCTTCGATGTTTTCTCTCCGGAGGTTGTGCGTGGAATGTCCCTCAATGGAGCAAATCTTGTGGTGAATCTCAGCAACCTGGCCTGGTTTGGACGTACCACTGCATCAGACAACATGGTTGCGGTTTTGCGCTGGAGAGCCATAGAAAACAGAGTCCCGGTTGTCTTTGCATCAAACAATGGAGAAAGTGTTTTCATCGGCGCAGACGGAAAAAACCTGAGCAGGCAATTGGGGCTTTTTGAAGAAGGAGCGCTAATCGCTAGACTTCAACTTCAATCACGTTTCTCATTCTATCGCAAGTACGAAGAATGGATTCGCGGAGGATTTGTTTTTATATTTATTGTACTGATTTTTCTTGCACATGTACGCGGGAAAATATTTCAAAAATAATTTCCCTTCATACTAACACAATATTTTCAAGGAGAATAATGGAATTAGGACTCAAAGGAAAAGTTGCAATGGTTGCCGCTTCAAGCAAGGGACTTGGTTTTGGAATCGCAAAAGCATTGGCTGAAGAAGGAGCAAAACTGTCAATAGGCAGTCGCACAAAAGATGATATCGAAGCTGCCGCAGAGCAACTCAGGAAAGAAAACAACACTCAAGTATTAGCCTCAGTAATGGATTCGTCAAATCCTGAATCAATTTTGGAGTGGACCGATGCCACAATCAGGGAATTTGGTGGGGTTGACAAACTGGTAGTCAATGCCGGTGGTCCTCCTGCCGGAAAATTCGAGGATTTTTCAGATGAGGACTGGCAAGCAGCTTTTGAGCTAAATCTTTTCAGTGCCGTTCGTATGATTCGGGCAACTCTGCCGTCAATGCGCCAGCGAGGCGGCGGCTCAGTTTTGACTGTAACTTCAATGGCTGTCAAGGAACCGATTGATGTGCTCATTCTCTCGAATGTAATGCGTTCCGGAGTAACCAGTTTGATCAAAAGCCTTTCCGCTCAACTTGCAGCAGATAAAATCCGACTGAATAATCTTATGCCTGGCCGTATCAAAACGGATCGTATCAAGCACCTTGATTCACTGAATGCAAAAAAACAGGGAATTTCGATTGAACAGATTGAAAAGACAAATCAGGCTGTAATACCTTTGGGCCGTTATGGTACAATTGAGGAATTTGGACGCTGCGGTGCATTTTTACTGTCCGATGCTGCAAGTTACATTACAGGTTCCAGCCTTGCTGCCGATGGCGGTCTGATGAAAACCGTTTGGTAATTAACTCTCAAGTTTCAGTCATTTCTGCCGATAAAACTGATCAAAAGGAATACGCAGTATCCCCCCTTAATATTAAGTAAATGGGGATCTCCAGTCAGATGATACATATATTCCTGTACAAGAATTTTGATCGAAAAATGAGGTGCTTATGCCTGTTAATTACCTTAACGTGTATCTTTTCTCCATCTTTGGAGGGCTTTTAGCCACAGTCGGTGGAATCGTGATTTTCTATTCCGGTATGTCTGAAGCAAGCTTTCTGGTCAACAGGGGAATGGAAATCACAACATATTATCTTGATAAAAATCGCTATGACCTCTATTTATTCGGGTTGGTTTACAGCATAACTTTTGGAGTTGCATTACTGCTTTTTCTTGCAGCAATTGTGATACCGACAAAAGAACAAATCAATAAACGAACATCTGAATCACAGATTGGTGAAACTTCCGGAACAGGAATCCCGTATACACCAGAAGCAATAACCACCGAAGAAGAAACTTCAGATGAAACTGAAACTTTACCTGCATCAGATGAATCTCTGGAAATAGAACTGGAACCTGATGTAGAATCATTCGGAGAAGATGAGGATGAGGAAGAAACATCTGCAACTGGAAGTGCTGCAGATGAAGATTCAGACGTGATATATGGGACAGGACAAATCACTGACGAGGCACACAGATCATTCATTCTGAACAGTCCTGACAGTGCTGTAAAGTTCCTGCTTAGAAAAGAGCTGGACGGCACCACTTTAAAATCAACACAAGATGAAATATACGAAAGCTGGCAAAATCGTGGCCTTTCCCGGGGCAAGTTGCGTAAACATTTCCTCAAGGTAATGGAATGGGATAGCGTGCCTGAATTGGAAGTCAGTGAAATCTACGAACAAGTTAAAGACAAAGTATATGAAATTAAACACACCTGAATCTCCAGCAATATAGATTCCACACTCAGTTAACAATAATTAATGAGTTCAAAGCTTTTCCAAGGAACCCCAACCTATCTGCTGGATCCTAAACTAAGTGAGGCATTCCACATTGCCAGACTGCTTGAAAAACCTCTTTTGCTCGAAGGTGAGCCTGGAACAGGAAAAACTAAACTTGCACAGGAATTCGCCGCACATGAAAACCTGCCACTCTTTGAGGTTCCAATCACATCTGAAAGCAAAGTTTCACTGCTTGTGTCCAGATTTGATGAAGTACAGCGCCTGATGGACGCACAAGCTGCAGTTGCAAATGCTCAAATGAAGCAGGCGGGGATAGAGATGCAAATTGATACAGGCGGACGCCATGTTGATAACCTGACGGAATATGTTCATTTGGGTCCGCTGGCACAGGCTTTCTCTAAACCGGGATCAGTTTTGTTGCTGGATGAGATAGACAAGGCCCCGCGCGAATTGCCTAACAACCTTCTGTTTCTGCTTTCGGAACGTCGAATTGTTGTTCCGGAAACACAGCAAACAATTTCCTGCAAGCCCGGGGAAATGCCGATAATCGTTATAACTTCCAACCACGAACAGGATTTGCCTGCACCTTTTATCCGGCGCTGCATTTACGCATACATTGAGTTCCCGTCTCCTGAAAGGATGAAAGAAATTGTCCGCATGCATCATCCTGGAGCAAATAAAAAAATTGTGTCTGCAGCTATTGAGATTTTTTATCAGCTGCGTGAGCTTGATCTGACGCGTAAACCTTCTACCAGTGAAATATTAGACTGGATTGGGTATTTGGTTCAGACAAAAGTACTGGACTCAAAAGTGATAGAAAAGCTGAAAGGTGCGCATACGCTGGTAAAACATCGAGACGACAGGGAACTTTTGCAGGTAATTCAGGAAAAAGGTATTGAAGCTGCCACCAGTCGCAAATCATCCGGCTGGTAAACCCATACTTTCAGTTTCTTAAAAAGTAAATGTATCTGATAAGCTTCTTTATACTTGTCTTTCTTCTGGGAGGCATTCCTTTCGGCTTATTGATCAGCCGCTACTGGTTAAAAATAGACATTCGTCAGCAGGGAAGCGGTAACATTGGCATGACAAATGTGATGAGGGTCGGGGGAAAGTTGCCGGGATTACTAACCTTTGTGCTGGACTTCGGCAAAGGAAGTGTGGCTGTACTGCTTGCAAAGACTTTTATTCCGGCATTGGTGATTGACACTGAAACTCAGAAAATTTTTTTAAGCCTTGCCGGAGTTATCGTAGTCTGCGGACATGTTTTTTCTGTTTTTCTGCGTTTCAAAGGAGGAAAAGGAATTTCAACTTTATTTGGAGTGTTAGCTGTTTTAAATTTAAATATCGGCATCTGTGCAGCTATTGTATGGTTAGTAATGTTTTTCTGGAGACATATTTCAAGCCTTTCAGGAATCACAATGCTTACTGTTCTTCCCTGGCTTTTTCTTCTGATACCTTGGTTAAAAAATGAATCGCCTGTTTGGCCTGTGTTTTTCCTGTTTCTTTTGTTGTCATCTCTGCTGGTTTACCAGCATCTTGAAAATATAAAGCGTCTGCTTAGAGGGAAGGAAGGTCAACTCAGTGCAAGTAAAAATAACGATGTACATAATTGATACAAGCCTCATATGAATCCACTCGCACCTTTAATTTTCTTCTTCGGAAAAGGTATGTTGCGACATGCCGTGCTGTTAGTCGGACTGTCCATCATATCATGGTATATAACAATTGAAGGAATTGGCTGGGGAGGTTATTTACTTTGGATTTCACTAATATTGTTAGCAACTATCATTATCTGGAGGGCCGGAGATTTTTTCTCATCCGCGGCAACTTACATTCAGGAAAAATACGAAATCCCGCATTCCATTAAAGCGGCTGTAATTGACGCAGTTGCCAGTTCATTCCCTGAATTCTGCGTGGCAGTAATCGCAGTAATAATGATTGGTCGAGCAGAGGTTGGTATTTCAAGCATCGTTGGTTCCGCGCTTTATAACGTACTTGTAATTCCTGCAGCATCAGGATTAGTTGCCGCAAGCCCAATGATCATCAGCAGGGAAGTTGTCTGGCGTGATAATATCTTTTATTTTGGGGTTGTTCTGTTGCTAGGAGCAATGCTCTGGCAATTTCCAAACGAATGGGGGGCAGGAGTTGCTTTATTATTTCTGCTGGCTTACATAGGTTATGTTGTACTTCTACACCGAGACTTCAAGAAATCACGAAACCAGGAAAGTGATGAAATTATAACCGAAGAAGTTGAGGAAGATGAAGAAGATTTACTGGAACTGACATCTGAAAAAAAAGCATGGCTGTGGATCATGTTAATGATGTTTGTGATGGGAGGAGCTTCTCACCTGCTTGTGGAATCTTCACTTGCTTTGGGTGATATGCTGGGAATCGATGGTGTAATAATGGGTTTTGTTGTGATTGCAGCAGGAACCTCTGTCCCGGATACAGCTCTTTCAATTATCAGTGCTAAAAAAGGGCATTATGACGCCGCAGTTTCAAACGTGTTTGGCAGCAATATATTTGACATCTGCGTATGTTTAAGCATTCCCATTTTACTGGCACTTGCAATGACTGGAGAACCAACCAAGATTGACCTTCCTCAAACAGGACTGATATGGAGCTTGATTGGTGCAACACTTTTAGCCATTTATTTCTTCTGGAGTAATAACTACACTCTCACCAAAGTTAAAGCAGGCATGATGGGAATACTTTACCTGCTCATAATTTTAGTCTCCTTCACATTTTAATACTGTTAAAGAAGGGCCCCCCTTCAGGGAAATTACTGAGTACTGTTTATTTCAATGACTCGACTATACCTGAACGGCGTAATATATTTTACTGTGAGCAAAAAAAACAATCATAGTCCAATCTTGAATCCCAGAAAAATATAAAAAACAACTTCAGTCAGCTGTTGTGTTGAGCCCATACAGTCCCCAGTTATACCGCCGAGTTTCTTCCTAAAATATGCCATTAAAAACCACCACATAAGAATCGCCGCAAAAAATCCCAGCCAAGCATGATTCCAGACTATCAGCAAAGGCAATAAGCATATTATCAAATTTACAGCTATGTCAGTCTTTGAAATGTCAGTCATAGCACCGGATTTGCTATTAGTTGAATCCTGAACATATGCTATGAATCCTAGCTGTGAAATTGCCAGAAAGCGGCTTAAAGAATGTCCGGAAATCCAAATCCAGGGCAATAATTCAGTTTCAATTTGCAAAAGTGAGAAAAATTTAAGCAGAACCAAAAGCAAAATACCCAGGGCACCATAAGTCCCTATCCGGGAATCTTTCATGATTCTCAGTTTTTCCTCCGGAGTCCCTCCGTGGCCAAATCCGTCGCAGGTGTCGGCAAAACCGTCTTCGTGCAATGCCCCGGTAAGCAGCACTCCAACTGCCAAACCCAGCAGGACTGCCACCGGTTCCGGACTTTCGGAAGATGATTGCCAGATGAGCGAACCGGAAATAAGCATTTCAGCCAGCATCCATACGGCAGCACATGCACCCCCTGCAATCCAGCCTACAAGGGAAAAATAACGTGATGAATATGAATTTTCTTCTGAGAACCAATTTGAAGGCAGTGGGATTCTGCTGTAAAAAGTTACAGCTCCGGCAAAGCGCTGCAGTTCCTTTCTGACCTTATTTATCATCAGTACGACCACTCACGCCGGCAGATTCAAAGGATGCCATATGTTTCAAGAATGAAACAGCCGACTGTAAAATTGGGAAAGCTACTGCCGCTCCTGTTCCCTCTCCCAGACGCATTCCTAATAAAATCAGGGGCTCTGCCTGCAAATATTTCAGAATTTCAGCATGTCCCTGTTCATCAGACTGATGAGTAAAAACAGCATATTGCTGAATTTCCGGAACGATTCTGGAGGCCGCAAGAAATGCTGCTGCTGCAATAAATCCGTCAATTAGAATAATCCTCTTTAAAACTGCTGATTCCAGCATAGCCCCGACCATCATAGCAATTTCAAAGCCTCCAAAAGTGGACAATACTGCTTGAGGTTCTTTAATTTCAGCATGTTTTTCAAGTGCCTGGCGAATAATATTTTGTTTTTGTGCAAGTCCGGAATCATCCAGCCCGGTCCCTTTACCAACACAATTCTCAACAGGGAGCCCGGTAAAGCGCTGGGTCAAGGCCGCCGCAGAGGAGGTATTCCCAATTCCCATCTCACCAAATCCGATCACGTTGCAAGTTGATACTGGAACTGTACGACTTAACTCTGCTCCCTTATCAATAGACCTTTCACATTCTTCAAGGCTCATTGCCGGTTCTTTACAGAAGTTTTTTGTACCTCTTCCTATTTTTGCTTTAATTAATTCAGCGTGCCCCGGCAAATCAGTTTTAACCCCTGCATCCACAACATGTAAACTGATATTGTTCTGACGACAAAAAACATTAATTGCGGCTCCTCCGTTGAGAAAATTGAGCACCATTTGCGCTGTTACTTCCTGCGGATATGGACTCACTCCTTCTTCTGTAATTCCGTGATCACCGGCAAAAACCAGGATTGTGGGATTTACAAGTTCAGGATTGAGGCTGTTCTGAATTCTTCCGCACTGTAATGCCAGTGTTTCCAGTCTGCCAAGTGAACCTGGAGGTTTTGTCTTGCCGTCGATTTTTTTCTTTAAATCAACATCGATGTTCGATGAAACAGGTGGAATTAAAAATTTTCTCATTCTAAAGCAGTTCTTTATAAAGCTTACTTAGTTGATAAGCAGTATTTTAATCCAGCACTTTCAGTACATTTTCTGGAGGACGACCAATCACTGCTCCTGTAGCTGTTATGACTATTGGTCTTTCAATTAAAACCGGATTCTTAGCCATAATTGTCACCCACTGCTCATTCGTAAGCTGATCACCAGCTGAGATACCCAATTCTTTAGCCTTGTCTTCCTTGAAGCGTATCAACTGCTTAGGATGAATTTTCAATTTTATGATGATTTCTTCCAACTCATCTTTTGTTGGTGGATTTTTCAAGTACTCAATAATAGTCGGCTTAAGTCCTTTACTGTGCAGAAAATCCAGTGATGCTCTGCTTTTACTGCATTTTTGGTTGTGATAGATGGTGCATTTCATTTTTTTATGGAATAAATATATACTGTAATTTCAATTAGTTAACGTTCATAATATATTGTTTAAAGTATATTAAATCCCTGTTTTGAAAGTTATAATATGTTCTTTAAATAAATTATTCCTTTAAGCTAGATGAAAAAAACCCCGGAATATTTTAATAGAATCTTTTAAACACAGGGTATTAATCTAAACTTGTTTATATCAATGGATGGAATCCATTTTGGATTTTAGTGGCATGAAATACAACTCACTCCATCTCCCCATGAATTTCTAAAACAGTAGATTCCAGGGCTTCCAGAGTTTCTGAGTCAGCATTTTGCCACATTTGCCTTTCATTGGCTTCAAGCAAGCGTTGTGAGGCATCACGCAATGCCAGTGGGTTATGCTCACGAAAGAATTTTTGCTGTTCCGGATCAAGCAGAAGTTTGTTTGCGACTTCTTCATATTGATAATCTGCTACTATGTCGCAGGTTGCATCGTAGCCAAATAAATAATCGACTGTGGCAGCCATTTCAAGTGCACCTTTGTAGCCATGTTCGCGCATTGCCTGCTGCCATTTTGGATTAAGTACACGGCTTCTGAAGACACGATTAAATTCTTCCTTTAATGTTCGTACTCTGACTTTCTCAGGATTGCTGGAATCACCATGATAAGCAGAAGGGGCATTCCCTCGAATTTCAGTTATTGCTGCCTGAAGACCGCCTTGAAACTGGAAATAATCATCTGAATCAAGTATATCGTGCTCACGATTGTCCTGATTTTGGTGTACTAACTCAACAGAACTGAGACGTTCACGCAGTAGGTTAATTTCCTCAGAACTTGTACCGTCTGAATCGTAGGCATGTCCGCCCCATTTCAAAAATACTTTAGTCAAATCAGCACGTGTTTCCCAGTTTCCAGCATCTATCAAAGGCAGAAGTCCGGTGCCGTAGGCCCCCGGTCCGGAACTGAAAACTCTCAATTCAGCCAGGCGTTTTGCATTGTCCTCCGAAACTCCTTTGCTCTGCAAACGCTGCTGATCAGCAAGCCATGCCGCCCGTACAGGATTCATTTCTTGAGGCTCATCCAGTTTTGCCAGCCTCTTTGGAATAGTTGAAAGAAGCCGCATCACATCACCAAAAGAATCCCGGAACATTCCGGACACACGTAGAACCACATCCACCCGTGGACGCCCCAAAACAGAAAGCGGCAATATCTCAAAATCTATCACCCTTCCGGAAACCGGTTCCCAGACAGGTTCACATCCCCAAAGGGCCAATGCCTGTGCTATATCATCCCCTCCGGTTCGCATGTTAGATGTTCCCCAAATTACAAGCGCAGTTGTTTTAGGGAATTCTCCATGGTCGTCACGATATCGTTGAATCAGCTCTTCTGCCAAATCCTGTCCACAGCGCCATGCGGTTTTGGTAGGAATTACTCGAGGATCGACAGAATAAAAATTTCGTCCCGTTGGCAGAACATCGACCCTTCCCCGAGTAGGTGCACCTGAGGGACCCGGACTTACAAACTTTCCTTCCAGTGCCAAGGCAAGGCTTCTTGTTTCATCCGCACAGCGTTTGAATCTTGGTAATAGTATTTCATGTAGCCATAGTCTAAGTTTTTGTGTCCCTTCATTTTCTGGGAATATTATATTTTTATCATTTAATGGAGCAGACAATTCACAATTCACCCATTCTCTTGCCATATTTTCGATCCTGTCCCTTTCGCTGATTGAAAGTGAATCAAGATTAAAATCGTGATCCTTGCCTAAAAGTGCCTGCAGCAAACCCGGACGTTCCACTGAAGACATCCTGAGCAGGCTGAGCAGGAAGTCAATACGTTTTTCTCCTTCAGGAAGCTGCCCGAAAATATGTAAACCTGAACGGATCTGACTTTCTTTCAATTCACAAAGATGGTTGCTGAGGGCATTGAGAGGATCTTCATCTTGAGGAAGTTCCGCACTCCATTCAGCATTTTCCAGCAAATGCTCAAGTTCGTGTTCAAGTTCGTGGGCACGTTCCGGATAAAGTATCTCGCAGTGCGCATGTTCTTCCAGCAATCGCTCTGCCTTGTCAAATTCCTCGTAAAGTCCGGCACGTGTCAAAGGAGGAGTGAGATGATCTACAATTACTGCAGAAGAGCGACGTTTAGCCTGTGTCCCCTCACCAGGGTCATTGACAATGAAGGGATACAAATTAGGTAAGGTTCCTAAGGCAATTTGAGGAAAATCCTCAGGCCCAAGAGCCACACTGCGTCCAGGCAACCACTCCAGATTGCCGTGCTTGCCAAAATGAATCACTGCATGGGCCTTGAAATCTTCTTTAATCCACTGATAAAAAGCCAGATATTCGGGAGGGGGAGACAAAACGGGATCATGGTAAATTGCCTGAGTCTGCAGACCATATCCACGCTGGGGCTGGATTCCAATGAAAATGTTCCCGAAACACTTTCCGGCTACTGGTATCAAGTCAGAATTTGACTTGGGATAGTCAGGATTATTTGTCCATTGTTTGGAAAAAACATCCCTGCTTGACTCCGGAAGGGTAGAAATCATCCGGAATAAACGATCACAGGAGATGCTTTGATCCGGATTTTTGCCATAATTCATTTCCTCATCGTTGGTGATTCCTTCCTGTAAAATCCGCATCAGTTCATCTCCGTTTTCTGGGACACTTGACTCTTCTTCCTCAGAAACTAATGCATAACCACGTTTTTCCAGTTCCTTCAAAAAGGCAACTACACTGGCCGGTGTGTCCAGTCCCACTCCGTTTCCAAGGCGGCTGTCTTTGTTTGGATAATTAGCCAGAATAATGGCTAAACGTTTTTTATAATTTTCAGTGCGTCGCAACATTACCCAGTTTGAAGTAAGTTCAGACACATGTGAGATCTGTGTTTTATCAGGTGTAAGGCGCTTCAGTCGAAACTCCAATTCTGAATCATTTTCTTCTCCATATGAAAAAACTTCATCATGCTTAAAGCCCACAACAGTGCTGAAAAAACGCCCGTCAGTTTCCGGAAGTGCAACCGACATCGCAGCATTTGAAGCCGAAAAACCTCGCGGATTATTTAACCACGCCTCTCGATTTTCTGTCGAAGTAGGCACCTGAATTACAGGACAATTAAGCGTTTCCAAAAACGAAACACGCTCATCACTGCGGTTTCCGGATGGCCCGCTTCCTATAGAAAAGCCCTGCATGGTCAATATAGCGTCCGGCGGTTCCTGTTCAGCTTTCCTGAGCAGTTCCTGCTGTGCTTCCTGTTCACGAAGCGAGTAAGCATAAAATTTTGAAACTGCCAGTCCTTGTGCCTGCAAAGATTCAGTCAAAGACTTAATCACGGCCATATCTCCAGTTTGATGCAGTGCACGATAAAAAGTAAGCCAGACCCTTCCAGCTCTATGTTTTTTGATCTTGACTGCCGGTCTGCTTTCAATCCAGCCAAATTTTGGAACTTCCAATGCTTCCGGTAATCCCTCATTCCTGTTTTGCAACAACAATTCAACTGCGTCTGCAGCAAGAACCATATTCTCATTCCCGCCTTCGCGAAAATAAGAAAACATTCTGTATACTAACGGTTCTTCATAATCATTAAACCGCATCAACTCAGGGTCCCACTCATCTGTCCCAGGCAAAACAAGAATGCTTGTCTTGGCTCCATGACTTTTTATATGGCTTATCTCATCAAGCAGATGCGGGAAATAGCCGTATCCCCCATGTAAGCGGAAAATCGCCAGCCTGGCTTTACACAGTACATTCTCAACATAGTTTTCTGCAGCCTTTGGATGCAGCAGGTGGCCTGACTGGAATAACCCCAGTTTTTTGCCGAAACGATTGCTCCAGATTTTTGCGAGCCCAGCAAGCTCAGTATCGGCAGTGCTTATGAATAAAATTTCAGAAGGAGTTTGGCTTATTGCCTCAAATTTGCGCTCATGATCCAACTCTCCGGAAAGTGTGGCAACTCTATGCATTTAGATTCCTGCTATTGTACTTCTGCGTTCCATCAAAACCACGTCTCTCCATTTCCCTTCCATGGAGCCATAAGACATCAGGGCAAGCTTTCTGCGTGTGCCGCTTATTCTGAAACCATGTTTTTCATGCACGTGGATGCTGATTTCGTTTTCCGGAAATATCTGAGACTGGAGTGTCCAAAAACCGGACTCTTCGGAGGAGATTATGAGACGTTCAAGCAGGATGGATCCTATACCTTGATTTTGTGCAGTTCCGGAAACGTAGATGCTGACTTCCGCCACTCCCGAATATACCTTACGCGGTGAAACTTGTGTAAGTGCGACCCAACCAAGAACAGTATTCCCTTCTTCTGCTACCCATCTGCATTGAGAGAGGTGTCCGGAATCCCATTTATGCCAGTCTGGAACTTCAGCTTCAAATGTGGCATGACCAGTTTGAATGCCTTCTTCGTAGATTTTCAAAATGGCTTCCGCGTCAGTTGACCTCATCACACGCAAGCGGACACTGTTTCCAACTAACATCTACTTCCAGTTCCAATCCGGTCTATTTTTCCCGGGCTCCCACAAGGTCTCTTTTTCACCTAATGTTTCTGCCACCCAACGTCCCGACACAAAAAGAAAGTCAGAAAGGCGGTTCAAATACTTGATTATTTCAGGGCTCACCAAATCAACCTGGTTTAGTTTAATGACTTCACGTTCTGCTCTTCTGCAGACTGTACGAGCCTGATGCAGGAAAGAATTTAATGGAGTACCACCCGGCAAA
>CAJXDX010000010.1 GCA_913052275.1 uncultured Pseudomonadota bacterium
GTGCGGAAAACCCACGCAGCAGAGAAGGTACAGGTGGTTCATGAATGTCTTCAAATACAAATGTATTCGTTTCATTCCGGATTTCAAGAACAATGGTATTTTTGAAAGAATCTTTCTTATCTCCCTCTACTTTCAATGGAACTGGCTGGCCATCTCCTGAAAGCAAGCCCATTGCAAGTGGGATATGGAACGGTTGTTTTTTAATCAATTCCTTTTCTGCAGCATTAAACTCTATGGTTTTTCCAAAGCCTTTTTGACCCGGGGTGTATTGACATGACTGGTGCACAGTGAGAGTGTACTTTTTTGCTTTTGGATCGTGCTTTCCGCTGATGCGCAGTTCCGGAGTACCGGATTGGCTGTACCAGCGCTTGAACTGTTCCAGGTCCTTACTGTTTGCTTCTTCCATTGCAGTAACGAAATCATCGCACGTAACCGCCTGGCCATCGTAACGGCTGAAATAAAGATCCGTCCCCCTGCGGAAACCTTCTTTTCCCAGCAGGGTGCAAATCATGCGGACCACTTCTGCCCCTTTTTCATAGACGGTCATAGTATAAAAATTATTGATTTCCATATATGAATCCGGACGCACCGGGTGACTCATCGGACCTGCGTCCTCAGGGAACTGATAGGTTCGAAGGCGGTCCACATCTGCTACACGCTGCACGGCTCTTGAGTTTAGATCTGATGAGAACTCCTGATCACGGAAAACAGTGAATCCTTCCTTGAGGCTCAGTTGGAACCAGTCTCGGCATGTAACACGGTTTCCAGACCAGTTGTGAAAATACTCATGACCCACCACACCCTGTATATTGTAATAATCTGTGTCTGTCGCTGTGTCCTGCGATGCAAGTATCAGCTTTGAATTGAAAATATTGAGTCCTTTATTTTCCATGGCGCCCGAATTGAAATCATTGACGGCAACTATCATGAATAAATCGAGATCGTACTCACGGCCGAATCTTTCCTCATCCCAGCGCATAGCTTCCTTGAGGGAGCGCATTGCATGTTTACAATATTCAATATTTTCAGGCTCAACGTAAATTCTCAACCTCACATCACGCCCCGATGCAGTTGTAAACTTGTCTTCAATATGCAATAAATTCCCTGCAACCAGAGCGAACAGGTAAGAAGGTTTCAGGTATGGATCTACCCATTTTATCCAGTGCCTGCCGTCATCCATTTCTCCCGATTCAACCAGATTCCCATTTGAGAGAATTATCGGATATTTCCCATTGTCAGCAGTAATTTTAGTACTGAAAAGAGACATTACATCCGGACGATCAATAAAATATGTTATTTTACGGAAGCCTTCCGATTCACACTGAGTGCAGAATATTTGACCTGATTTGTAAAGACCTTCAAGTTCGGTATTGTTCTGTGGCTGAATCCTTACTTCAGTTTCCAGTTCAAATTTTTTTGGAACGTCCGTGATTGTTAAATGAGCCTCATCTACTGAGTAATGATTCGGGTTCATTTCCAAATTATCCAAACGGATTTTCTGCAGTTCCATGTTTTGCCCGTCAAGCACAAGTGTACTGTTTTCACCTTCAAAATCAGGATTGCATCTGAAACATAAACGTGCTTTAACCGTGCTCCATTCTTCTCCCAGATCAATCTCCAGGTCCACCTTGTCAACCAGAAATGGCGGTGGTGTATAATCTTTTAAATAAGTTGTTTGAGGAGATTTTTGTTTCATTTTGAGTGATTATCAGTTTTTCTCATCCAGCACTAATACTCTCTAGGTATTAAAAATATGTGGTGATTTCCTTGAGAGATTTTCTCCTGATGTCCGGAACTCTTGCGTCCGCTGCAGGATATCCCACGACCAGCAGTAAAAAAGGTCGCTCACTTTCGGGACGCTCAAGGATTTGATTGAGGAACCTCATCGGGCTTGGTGTGTGAGTCAGTGATGCCAGTCCTGAATAATGAATGGCACTGATCAGGAGCCCTGTGGCTATACCCACAGACTCATTAACATAATAGTTTTTTGTTTTTTCCCCGTTTTTATCAACTCCGTAAACCTGTGCAAAAATTGCAATCAGGTAAGGTGCAGTTTCTAAAAATGGTTTATGTTCATCCGTTCCCAAAGGAGCAAGAACCTCCAGCCATTCTCTGGGTGCGCGAGTAGAGTAAAATTCTTTTTCCTCCTTTTCGGCAGCTACCCGTAATTTTCGCTTCTTTTCCGGGTCCGTAACAACCACAAAATGCCAGGGATGCTGATTTGCTCCATTCGGTGCAGTGTCTGCGGCGCGAATACAGTTTTCAATAACGTCAATCGGCACTTCACGGGTGGAAAAATCACGAATCGTTCGTCGCATGCTCATATTTTGATAGTACTTCAGTGCTCTGCTCTGAATTTCTTCCAGGGGATACTCCTGAAAATTAAAAGGGATGGTCTGAATCTCAATAGGAGGTATAATTGTTTTATTCATTGAATATTTTAAAAAATTCCGAAAAAGTTTTCATCAAACTGAATTCAGTCTTATGCGACTTCAGCATATCTTTAATACATAGTGGCTTCAATCTTTAATTTTACTTATCTCTGATGACTTATATTGATTTTTTGATTGATATAAACCATATACCCCTATAAGGTATATATTTGTTAATTCATTGTAAGTTCTATTCAGCAAGAAATTTTAGAAGAAACCATGGATCAGCCTTTACAGGTAATTAATTTGGATATTCAGGGCATGACTTGCGCGGGATGCGTGAGTTCTGTGGAAAAAGCTTTGGGCAAAGTAGATGGAGTAGATATGGCAGAAGTTAATTTTGCTTTGAACAGGGCTTCAGTTCATTATAATCCCGAATTTGCAAATTCATCCCAGCTGGTATCCGCAGTTGAAGCTGCGGGCTTCAGTGCCAAACGTTTGAAAGAAAATGCCGATGTTGCGGAATATTCTGAACAGTCTGAGGAGGAATATCTGAGATTACGTAGCAGAATGAAATTTGCTCTGGGATTTTCAGTGCCGCTTGTTTTACTGGCAATGGCTCCAATGCTGGGGGTGTCACTTCCAGTATTGATTGCTCCGGAAACTGAGCCTTTGAATTATGGAATGGTTCAACTGCTTTTGGCATTGCCTGTTTTGTGGGCAGGCAGGGATTTTTATATCAAAGGTTTTGCTGCATTTTTTCACTGGAGCCCGAACATGGATACCCTGATTGCTATCGGTACATCTGCGGCTGTGGGGTTCAGTATTTGGAATCTGTTTGGTATGAGTCAGAACATGGAAGGTTTATACTTTGAAACAGCAGGTGTGATTATTTCGCTGATACTGCTTGGAAAGTCTCTTGAATCCAAAAGCCGAACCCGTGCTTCTGAAGCAATCAACTCTTTGTTGAAGCTTCGCCCCAAAGAAGCAGTCCTGATGCATAATGGTAAGGAATCGAGAATTCCCATCGATCTTGTTCATTCTGGGGATGTTTTGAAGGTACGTCCGGGAAGCATTATCCCGGTTGATGGAGTCATTGTGGAAGGTTCCAGCTATGTGGATGAGTCGATGCTTACTGGTGAAGCCCTACCAGTTAAAAAAACAATCGGTACTGAAGTTACAGGCGGAACACTAATTACCAATGGGGTACTGGAAATTAGAGTGAAACGTGTAGGGGCACAAACGACATTGTCCGGCATTATCCATATGGTGGAAAACGCTCAGATGGCAAAAGCTCCGGTTTCGCGAATGGCTGATAAAGTAGCAGGAGTATTTGTACCTATTGTACTGTTAATTGCTGCAGTTTCCGGAATTCTATGGTGGGTTTCCGGAGCAGAAGCTAATGAGATTTTAAGCTATACAGTTGCAGTGCTGGTAATTGCATGTCCGTGCGCACTTGGTTTGGCTACCCCTATTGCAATCCTGGTTGGAACCGGAATCGGTGCTCGAAACGGTGTTCTGTTCAGGAGTGCAGTGGCTCTGGAAGCAGCACATGATCTGGACACGTTTTTTATGGACAAAACAGGAACATTAACTGAAGGTCGTCCGAAAGTCACAAAGGTGTTGACTACTGGAGGTTTTGAAAAAGAGCTTCTTTTACTTTATGCTGCATCTGCTGAACAGGGTTCTGAACATCCGCTAGGAAGAGCAATTGTCGAGGAAGCTGAAAAATACAATTTTGAAAGCACGGAAATTTCCGGATTTGAAGCAAAATCAGGATTTGGAGTAAAAGCTAAAGTCAACGGATCCACTATTATAACCGGTAATCAATCTTTGATGCAGGCAGAAAATATTTTTGTTGAAATTCCACCTGAAATTGCAAAGCAAATTCCTTTCGGAAGTACCTCTGTATTTGTCGGAATTGAGGGAAAATTTGCTGGTGTCATTTGCCTGGAAGATCAGGTACGTCCGGAAAGTATAAAAGCAGTCAGTAAAATAAGGGAAATGGGTCTGGAGGTTGTAATGCTCACTGGAGATCAGCAAACTTCAGCCGATGCTGTAGCTCAAAAAACTGGAATTACGAACCTTCACTCAGCAGTTATTCCGGAAGAAAAATCAAAAATTATCAAAGACTATCAGCAAAAAGGCTGTCGCGTAGGGATGATCGGCGACGGAATCAATGACGCTCCGGCACTAGCTCAGGCAGAAGTTGGAATTTCAATGGGTTCCGGAACAGACGTGGCACTTGAAACTTCAGACTTAGTCCTCATGAAAAATGATTTGCGTCATGTTGTGGTTGCCCTGCTGCTAAGCCGGGCAACATTACGAAACATTCGCCAGAACTTATTTTGGGCCTTCGGTTACAACGTGATCAGCATTCCTGTAGCTGCAGGATTGCTTGTTCCCATAGGCGGTCCTTCTTTACATCCGATGCTTGCTGCGGCTGCAATGGCGCTCAGTTCAGTTTCTGTTGTGCTGAATTCTCTGCGTCTGAGAAATTTTTCTGTTTCCCAAGGGTCCTCAATAATCAGGGAAACTGCATAAGCTTCTGGTAACCTGCATATTGGTCAGTATTTGGCAATCCGCCATTTACATGTATCAACTCAGGTGGTACCGCTCTCAATACTCTTTGATCCAGTAATTAAGCTGCCCGGCCATAATGATAATCTGGGACAAATGTTTCCTGTTAAGCACTTCAAGATTTTCCCCTATAAATTAATCACACTTATTTCTTTTCGGACCTTCATCAGGGTTGTATAGTATATTTTATTTCCATTCTGTTCTCTGCATGCAGTACAATGTACTGTCATCTTTCAATTTTTTCTGAAATTTAACTTTTTTGCACATCCCAGGAAATCCGTCATGACTCCTCTTTCTTATTTAAGCAATGCCGAATTAGACGCGTTTGAAGGATTATATCACCAATATCAGCAGGACCCTTTTTCTGTGGACCAGGAATGGCGCAATTTTTTTGAGGGGTTTGAATTCTCAAGGACGGATTTTACTCAAAAGGATGATAAAACGTCAGTTGAAGGTTTGCCTGTGTCCGCAGCTCCGGAACAATTTCAAAAAGAGATTGCAGTTAGTAACTTGATCGGAGCTTATCGACAACGTGGACATATGTTCTCCAAAACCAATCCTGTGCGTCCGCGTCGCGAACACGAAGGTCCAATTGTATTGGAGAATTTTGGTTTGAGTGATGCGGATATGGATACAGAGTTTCACGCTGGAGAACGTATTGGGCTCGGCAGTGCAACATTGAGGGAGATACATGAATTATTAGAACAAACATATTGCGGCTCTATCGGTGTTGAATACAAATTCATGAGAACAATTGAGATCATTCAATGGCTTGAGCAAAAAATGGAATCCTGCCGAAACACTCCAAATTTTTCCCGTGAAGAGAAAATTGATCTTTTGAGAAAGACAAATGAAGCGGTGGCATTTGAGAATTTTCTGCATACAAAATTTGTTGGTCAAAAAAGATTTTCACTTGAAGGAGGGGAATCAATCATTCCTGCACTGGACACTTTAGTCGAGTTTGGCGCGAAACTGGGAGTTGAAGAATTTGTGATTGGCATGGCCCATCGGGGACGGCTGAATGTGCTGGCAAATATTTTAGGCAAAACTTACAACGATATTTTTGCTGAATTTGAAGGCAAAGGATTCGGCGACGATGTATTTGCGGGAGACGTTAAGTACCACATGGGTTATTCAAGTGATAAAAAAGCCAGAAACGGAAAAATAGTGCACCTAAGCCTGACGCCAAATCCGTCTCACCTCGAAGCTGTAAATCCTGTGGTGGAAGGGATTTCACGCGCAAAGATTGATCAGTATCACGAAGGAAATGCTAAAAAACTGGTCCCGATTCTGATTCATGGCGACCATTCCATGGCAGGACAGGGCATTGTATATGAAGTTTTGCAGATGTCAAAACTGCCCGGCTACGAAACTGGAGGGACTGTACACCTCGTAATCAACAATCAAGTAGGATTTACTGCGGATTTTATTGAAGGACGCTCAAGCACCTATTGTACTGATGTGGGAAAAACAACTCTCTCACCAGTTTTTCATGTTAACGCAGATGATATTGAGGCCGTAGTTTATGTCACAAAACTCGCGCTTGAGTTCCGTCAGGAATTTCATAGAGATGTGTTTGTGGATATTTTAGGATATCGGCGGCATGGACACAATGAATCAGATGAGCCCAGATTTACTCAGCCTGATTTATATCGAAGGATAGCCAAGCATCCTAATGTCAGTGAAGTTTACAGAAGCAAACTTGTAGAATCAGGAAGCCTGACGAAAAAAGAAATCCTGCAGATTGAATCTGAATTCAAGCAGTTTCTCAATGATCGTCTGGAAGAAGCAAAACAGCAGGAAACCGCTTCTGTAACTTCATTCCTTGAGGGTGTCTGGTCTGGTGTTCGAAGGGCCGACCGTAAGGATTTTGAGAAATCACCGCAAACAGGTGTGTCACGCAAAAAATTCATTGATCTCAGTATACGTGCAACTGACCTGCATAAACCGGGAAGCCCCGGAGAGAAATTAAAGTTTTTCGCCAAGATCGAAAAGCTTTATGAAAACCGCCGTAAGATGGTTACAGAGGATAAGCTGCTGGATTGGGCCATGGCAGAAAATATGGCTTACGCGACTCTGCTGAGTCAAAATTGTAATGTACGATTAAGCGGACAGGATTCAGGGCGAGGTACTTTTGCTCAACGACACGCCATCATTACAGCAGAAGACAACACAAAATACGTCCCCCTGAACCATCTTTCTGAGAATCAGACAACTTTTGAAGTATATAATTCCTTTCTTTCTGAATATGGAGTTCTTGGTTTTGAATATGGTTATGCCTATGCCTCGCCAAACTCTCTTACAATCTGGGAAGCGCAATTTGGTGATTTTGCTAACGGTGCGCAGATAGTTATTGATCAGTTCGTTGCTTCTTCAGAAACTAAATGGCAGCGCATGAACGGTGTTGTGTTGATGCTGCCCCACGGACATGAAGGACAGGGTCCGGAACATACTTCTGCACGTATTGAACGTTTCCTGACTCTTTGTGCCGATAACAATATGCAGATAATCAACTGCACTACGCCCGCCAATTTATTTCACGTTTTGAGACGCCAGATGGCATTTCCTTTTCGCAAACCCCTGGTGATTTTTACTCCAAAGAGCTTGTTGCGGCATCCAAAATGTGTCAGTCCTCTTGAAGATTTTCTGGAAGATACTCGATTCATCGAGGTTCTTAAAGATGAATATGCGGATTCTAAATCTGTACAAAAGGTATTGTTATGCTGCGGCAAAGTTTTCTATGACTTACTGGAACATCAGCAAAAAAAACAGATCAAAGATATTGCAATTATTCGTTTGGAACAGCTATACCCTTTTCCTGAAAAGCAGTTGCTTAATGTTTTAAAGCTTTATTCTAATGCCAGGAATTTTTGTTGGGTTCAGGAAGAACCTGAAAATATGGGTGCGTGGAGTTTTATTCTAAGAACATTTCCTCAAACAGAAAACAGACTTATGCTGGTGGCACGCGAAGCTGACAGCTCTCCTGCAGTGGGATTTCCTCAAGTTCATTTATCGCAGCAGAAAAAACTGGTCCAAAGAGCATTCGAAGTCTGAACATTTACTACGGTTAATGGTACAGAACAGGGTTTAGACTTGATTCTAACTTTTTTCCTAACCACCAGTTAATCAAAATCCAGCCGGTCTCGCAGGTACACTTGGCTGTAGTTTCAAATGATTTTCATTCAACTATAAAAAAGAAAGGGGAAACTCCGCGACCGTTCCGTTCCTTTTCAATCCCTCTGGAGTTTCGACTTGTATGGACTGACCCGTATTCCAGAAGTCCGCATGAATCATGGCAAGCGATAGATTGGCCTTAAGCTGCAGCGACCAGACCACAGTAGTAGAGTGCCCGACTTGCTTACCGTCGGCCATGATGGGCCATGGGCTAGCACAGGGTGGGGTAGGGTTACCCTCAAAAATTACACCGCGAATGCGCTGAATGGGTCCGGTTTCCGCAATTCTTTGCAGTGCTTCCCGGCCAATATAATCTACGGAATCGTCAAGGCAGCAGTAATGATCTAGGTTACATTCCAGAGGATTATTAGCACGTGTCATCTCGTTACCGTAGGAGAGCAGGCCTCCCTCCACACGCTCTACTAGGTTGGGGTATCCGGGGGAGACATTGAATTTCTGTCCGGCTTCCCAGAGCGTGTCCCACAAATCCAGTCCAAGGGAGCTTTTATCGAGGTATATTTCAAAACCGTCTTGCCTGCTGTATCCCGAACGGGATACGCGCAGCGGGGTTCCGTTAAAGTCCACTGTACCGAAGTGGAAAAAACGGATGTTACGCACGGAGGGGCCGAAGACTTTTTCCATCAGCACCTCCGCCTTGGGTCCCTGCACAGCCAGCGGTGACACGTCCGGTTCATCCACCATCACGTCAAAGCCGCAGCCCAGTGAAAGCCCCTTGGCCCAGAGCAGTACGTCTGAGTCCGCGATGGAAAGCCAGAAGTGGTCCTCTGCGAGTTTGAGCAGGATTGGGTCATTAATCATCCCGGCGTTCTGATCAATCAGGGTGATGTAGAGGCACTGGCCGATTTTTGCATGACGCAAATCACGAGGTGTCATCCACTGTACTAGCCTGGCGGCGTCAGGCCCTCTGATTTCTACCTGGCGCTGGCAGGAGACATCCCACAACTGTACATACTCCCTGAGGTGCCAGTAATCCTCTTCAATCGAGCGACCAAATGCTTTCGGCAGCAGGGTGTGGTTGACGATGGAGTAGCCCTGTACCCCCAGTGCTTCCACCCGTTCGGTGAAAGGGGTACGGCGGATGCGTCGGGAAATAGCAAGTTCTGGAACCGAACTCATCTGGCTCACGCCTCTGGTGTGCCGGACCACCATACGGTGTAGTTGTGCGGCGCAATCAGCAAAGGTATGTGGTAACGTCGCTCAAAGTCGCGGACATTCAGCCTGATAACCACTGAATCCATTACCGGGTTTGCTGCCTGACGGTTATGCTGTTCAAGGTAATCCCCGCTGTGGAAAACCAGTTCGTAATTTTCCACTTCAGAACCAGCGGACTCGAAGGTTTCGGAAAGGCGCCCTTCCTGGTTTGTACGGGTGTCGAAGACCAGTTCCTTTTCGCAATCTCCCAGCAGCCGGAAAAGCTGAACACGTACGTTCGTTGCTGAATTCCCGGAAACTGAATCAAGGGTGTGAGTTGAAAGTATTGCCATAAGATTTTAAGTTTTGGGTTACTCGATGGATGCTTTGTCGCGCTTGTTGGTGGTGGCCAGCACAATGGGGCTGATGGCATCCTGTGTGCGAACGTTAACACACGCTGTTTTGCCGCTGGCAAGCGCACGCTGAAGCGCGGGCTGAAGCTGCTCCTGACATTCGACAAGTTCTCCATGTCCTCCAAGTCCCTCGAACATCGAATGAAATGGGATATCTCGAAAATCGGTTGCCACATGTTGATTGTGTCCGAAGAGCCGCTCCTGCTGCTGTGAGATGGTTGTCAGTCCTCCGTTGTTGTCTATGACCACTGTGATTGGGGCCTTTTCCTGGAAAGAGGCCTCGATGCTCAGCCCTCCCGAAAGGAAGGCTCCGTCCCCGCTGATCACCACCACGTTATCTTGAGGATGCTTTAGCTTGGCGGCGATGGCGAAGGGCACCCCGACTCCCAACATACTGAACGCACCTGGATGCAGGATGCCCTTGAGTTTCTTACCGCGCCAGCCTGCCATGTTAATTGCGATTTCTGACCAGAAGTGCGTGTTACCGCCGTCAATCACTAACCAGTCGTCCGAACCCATCGCTGCCTGCACCTCCAGTGCGAGTTTAAGGGGATGCAGGTTAGAAGAGCCTTCTGCCTCTTTTTCAGCATCGTGCTGCATCTGATCAACCCAAAGTCCTCGCTGACGCTGATTTTCCTCAAACCAAGAGCTGTCAAAGAGAATTTCACTCTCTGCGTGGGCCTCTAGCAGCGCCTGGAAAAAAGCACCTGGATCGCTGAGCAGTGTGTGATCCGCCGCCCGGTTGTATTCCAGTTCTTCCGGAGAGCCGTTGATACAGACCAGTTGCAGTGATTCAGGGAAGAAGGGAGGATTGCCGAAATTCATCTGGTTGTCCAGCCGTCCACCTACCATCAGAACCACATCGGATTGCTGAAGCGCGAATTTGGACGGAGCATACTGGTGAATATCCGCAAGCCCCATGTAGACTTCGGATTCCTCACCCAGAAGCTTCTGGTGGTAAGGGATGTTGAAGATAGGGATGTTCAGAGTCCGACCTGCAGCCTCAAGCTGTTTTTCCGTTCCAGACCACCATACTCCGTGCCCGCCGATAAGCACGGGCTTCTTTGCCTGCAGCAGCAAATCCAGGATCCGTTTGAGGTCTTCAGGACAAGGCCATGAGCGAGCTGCAGGCTGTGGTCTGCGCACAAACGGCCGCTCATTCAGACCTGCAGATTCCTCGAAGGAACTGAACATAATATCAACAGGTATACTAAGGTGAACTGGGCCTGGATATCCGCTGTGGGCGATTTTGAAGGCTCGGTCCACAAACTCCGGAATTCTCTCACCGTCGGTTATGGATGCACTGTACTTGGTTAGCGGTTTGGCAATAGCAACATCGTCAATTTCCTTGAAACCTCCGCTGCCCTGACGCTTGAGTGTGCTGGAACCGGTGAGGAAGATCACCGGTGAGCGCTCTCCCCAGGCCTCCATCATCGCAGGTATGGCGTTGGCAAAGCCTTCCGGCCCAACCAGGCAAACCGTGGGGGTGCGACTGACCCTTGTGAAACCGTCGGCAAGGTGCCCCGCGATCTGCTCGTGCGGAGTATTGATCACTGACATCCCGCATTCGGCCATGCCTTCCAGGACGGGATTGCAGAAACCTCCACTCAGCGTAAAAACCTGGGTGATGCCTTTTTCATGCAGGGCTCTGGCAAGCAGCTTTCCTCCACGTATTTTCATGTCCGATTACCTGAAATTGATATTTTTTGTTTGTACTGAAAAAAACTTTGTTACACTTTTCTTAGTACCCCTCAACAACCGCAAGCGGTTAACTTATCCCCAGCAGGAAGGGCAGAGGTGAGGCAAAACAAGGATTTTGCATTTTATTTGAGAATTACTGGCGGATCAAAATAATCATAAGGTTTTTAATTTTCGATTATCATGTTCCGTTCCAGTTCCTCCACACTTTTGCAGCCCAGCTGGGCCAGAGTCAGGCTAACTTCATCAGTCAGCAATTCGACCAGCCGCATAACTCCACGTTCTCCATACGCTCCCGAAGCGAAGAGAAACGGTCGACCCAGCATCACAAAATCAGCTCCCAGAGCGAGTGCTTTGACCACGGATTCACCATTTCGTATGCCGCTGTCGAAAAGTAGCGGGTAGTCAGTACCTACCGCCTCACGAATTAATGGCAGCTGAGTCACCGCAGGCGGTGCGCTGTCCAGCTGCCTTCCTCCATGGTTTGAAACGTAAATCGCATCTGCTCCTGCCTCCTGGATACGCGATGCGTCCTGCGGGGCCAGCACACCCTTGACTATCAGTTTTCCCGTCCAGCGATCCCTCAGCTGCTGAAGAAACGTCCAGTCAACCTTGCCACGTGTTTCCTCCCGGATAAAACCATTTGACGCTGTGCCGTAGAGGGCGGCTGGATTTGTGTCATCAAAGTTAGCAGTTCTCGGCACTCCAGCCATCAGGGTTTCCAGCACCCACCGTGGGTGTTGAGCGAAGTCCAGGAACTGCCTTGGACCAGTGCGAAAAGGGACCTTAAAGCCGTTGCGCAAATCACGTATACGCTGCGCTACCTGGGGGACGTCTACTGTGAGAATGAGTACTTCATAACCAGCATCCTGAGCACGCTTGACATGTTCCCATGCTCTTTCCAACGACGCGCCCACATAAAGCTGGAACCATGCATTCACTCTTGCACGATCGAGAGTAACTTCAAGAGAACTGGATGCCGCAATTGAGTGGCATAATGGAATATTGTGTTGTACTGCGGCTTTTGCCAGTGCTTTGTCTGTTCCGGCCCATGCTAGGTCGCACATGCCCATTGGTGCTATACCGAAAGGAAGTCCCCATTCCTTTCCGAGAAACGTCTTTTTCAGGCTGCGTTCTGCAACATTCACCAGTACGCGAGGCAGCAGCCTGATACGATCCAGCGTCTCGATGTTCTTACATGCCGCATATTCACTTCCTGCCGCACCGTCAATGAAATCGAACATCAGCCGGGGTAGTCGACTCCGGGCTTCTGTCCGGAAATCTTCGAGGCAGTGAAAGCGAGTAGACATAAATTTTGGTGTCAGTCAACAGGGTACTTGGGCTGTCCGTCTGCGCCAATGAACATTAATGCTGATTTTTCCAAGGATGATTATAAATTTCAGATACATGTTTTTTCCTTGATTTAATGCGTAATAAATTTGGGAGCATTACCATTCGTGTTAGAACATTTTCATTGTTAGTTAAATAAATTGTCTGCATATTAAATGACGTTAATACAAGGATAAACAGGATGCAACCCGGATCATATCTAAAAAAAATCTAAAGAATTTTAGAACTAAAGTATAAATACAAATTTTCTGCATCACAATAAAAATGCAGCATAACTGGATTTCAGGATTTGCTGAACGATGTTTCAAATAGATTTAATTTACCAGATAAGTTTGTACGCAAAAATATTAAGATCAAAGTATAATAGTTAAGAAATTTAATTTAATTTTTGCAGTTGATTATTTAGCTTACTGCTTGTCAAATGTTGTAATTTCAGGTACTTTTGAGTTAGGTGATTTGTATCATTTTTTCTTTAAGAGTTCCAGTAGTCACCCAAATTCAGCAAGAAGTCTTATTGTGTGTGTAAATGCATCTTATGAGAAAAATATTAACAACCTTTATCAGAATTAGATCAAATCAGGAAGGTCCTAATTGTGATTACATTCTGGCCACTCTGGCCAGCAAAAAAAGCAAATGAAATGAATAAATATTATTAATTACGAACGTATAAATTCAGCTTATGTCTGTAGTAGATATTAAAATTCCCAGTCCTGGAGAGTCGATCACCGAAGTTGAAATCGGCAGCTGGCTGAAGTCTGATGGTGACTACGTGCAAGTTGATGAAACTATTTGTGAGATTGAGTCAGACAAAGCCACTTTGCCATTGATTGCAGAAAATTCCGGAAAACTTAAGATTCTTCTTAATGAAGGTGATACTGCCGGGGTAGGAGACGTGGCTTGTACAATTGATACCTCAGGAAAAAGTCCGGAAAACATAAAGACGGATAATTCTGCTGCGGAAAAGTCAAAGCTCAATGAGACTTCATCGGGAAGTGCAAAATCCATCGAATCCTCTTTATCTGCTGAAGCCACTATTAGCCAGCATTCGATTGCCTATACTGACGGGCACCCATCTCCCGCTGCAAAAAAAATGATGGCAGAATCAGCCGTATCAAATTTGTCCGGAAGTGGTCCGGGTGGGAGAGTGACTAAACAGGACATTCAGCAGCATTTGTCAAATGTTCCGGATTCTTCCATTTCAACTGCTGAAACAAAAAAGCATGCGGATTCTCAAGTGTTTTCAGGTTCAAGAAAAATTAAACGGGAACGCATGTCCCGCTTACGCCGCAAACTGGCTGAAAGGCTTGTTAGCGTTAAAAACGAGACTGCAATGCTGACGACATTTAATGAAGTCGATATGAGTGCAATTGTTGAATTACGCTCACAGTGCAAAGATGCGTTTATGCAAAAACATAATGTAAAACTGGGCTACATGAGCCTGTTCACCAAAGCCTGTACCGAAGCTTTGGAAATGTTCCCTGCAGTGAACGCACGAATTGACGGTAATGAGGTAGTTTTTCATGATTATGTTGACATGGGCATTGCGGTCAGTGCGCCAAAAGGTTTGATGGTCCCTGTGGTTCGGAATGCGGAATCCCTTTCTCTTGCCCAGATTGAGATTGAAATAGCAAGGCTTGCACAACGTGCCCGAGAAAACATACTCAGCATTGATGAAATGGAAGGCGGGACCTTCTCTATTACAAACGGTGGAGTTTTTGGATCAATGCTTTCCACCCCCATCATAAATCCACCTCAAAGCGCTATCCTGGGAATGCACAATATAGTTGAGAGGCCAATGGCTGTTGATGGAAAAATTGAGATTAGGCCATTGATGTTTGTTGCTTTGTCTTATGATCACCGGATTATTGATGGACAGCAGTCAGTCAGTTTTCTGGTTCAAGTTAAAGAAAATCTGGAGAATCCAGCCAGAATGCTTTTGAGTTGAACTGGAACTTTGGCAAGCATCTATTTGGCACTTAATTTTTGCTGACATAAAGTCAGGAGCAAAAAACATGTTTCGAGATTTGCTTTTTGGGCAAAAATCTTTGGATTTTCTAACTCATATAAAGCAAGCATCAATTTATATCATTCTTACTATCTTCAAAACATTTTAAGCAATGACTAAATATGACACCACCATAATCGGTTCCGGACCAGGAGGCTATGTTGCGGCAATTCGCTGTGCACAGCTTGGTTTGAAAACAGCAATAATTGAACGCTATCCTACCCTTGGAGGGACATGTCTGAACGTAGGCTGCATTCCTTCAAAAGCCCTGCTTGACTCCAGCGAACATTTTAACAATGCAAAGCATAATTTTGAGGCACATGGAATCAACACCCATAAGCTTGAGCTGAATTGGCCCAGGATGCTCCAGCGTAAGGATGATGTGGTCAGTCAGACCTGTGATGGACTCCAGTACTTAATGAAAAAAAATAAAATCACTGTTCTGAACGGTCATGGAACTTTTAAAGACAAACATACAATCACTGTGAAAGTGAAGGCCGATGAAGAACAAACGGTGAATACTGAATATGCAATCATTGCAACCGGTTCAAAGCCGTCAAGCATTCCTGGTGTAAATTGTGACAAGAAACGCATCATCACCTCCACAGAAGCCCTCAGTCTGCAGGAAGTTCCAGAGAAATTAATTGTAATAGGCGGCGGGGTGATCGGTCTTGAGCTTGGTTCAGTTTTTAACAGGCTTGGTTCAACAGTGCAGGTTGTGGAATATCTTGATCGATTGGTTGCCGGGATGGATATTTCTTTGGGCAAGGAGGTCCTGCGAGTTTTAAAAAAACAGGGTATTGAATTTTTTCTCAGTCATGCTGTTCAAAAAGCAGTTGTAAATGGAAAAAATGTTAAAGTCACTGCAAAAAACAAGCAGGGGAAAGAAGTGGAATTCAGCGGGGACTACTGCCTGGTGGCCGTGGGACGAAGACCATATACTGAAAATCTTGGGCTGAAAGATATTGGCATTACTCTTGATGAACAGGGACGAATCACAGTTAATGAACACCTGGAAACATCGGTGTCTGGAATATATGCAATTGGTGATGTAATTAACGGTGCAATGCTCGCACACAAAGCAGAGGAAGAAGGAGTTTTTGTAGCAGAAACAATAGCAGGGCAAAAACCACACATCAATTACAAATCAATTCCGGAAGTGCTTTACACATGGCCGGAAGCGGCAGGTGTGGGATTTACTGAAGACGAACTGAAAGCTGAAAATTATAACTACACCTCAGGCAGCTTTCCTTTCAAAGCACTTGGTCGAGCCCGTGTATCAATGGATACAGAAGGTTTTGTGAAAGTACTGGCAGATAAGGATACTGATGAAATACTAGGCATACACATTGTCGGAGCTCGTGCCGCGGACTTGATTGCGGAAGCAGTTGTTGCGCTGGAATATAGAGCAAGTTCCGAAGATATTGCACGCATGTCCCATGCCCATCCTACTTACGCAGAGGCTATCAAAGAAGCAATGCTTGACGCAACAGGGAAACGCTCGCTTCACACCTGACTAATACCTGAGATGACAGTCAGTAATCAGCACAGGACTAAAAGACGGATTTTGATTGTTGACGATGTTGAGAACAACTGCCTGCTGATTGAAGATCATCTCCGTTCAGCATTGAAATGCGAATTCCGTATGGCTTCATCAGGTAAGGAAGCCTTAAAAATTTTGAAAAACTGGCTTCCGGATTGTATTTTGATGGATATCATGATGCCTGAAATGGATGGTATCGAAACAACTCGACACATTAAAAAAATTCCAGAATGCCATGATATTCCTGTGTTGATGGTTACGGCAAAACAGGAAATGGATTCATTTGAAGAGTCCTTTGACGCAGGGGCTGTGGATTATATTTACAAGCCGATCGACCGCACAACATTGGTGGCAAGAACAAAATCCGCACTGCGGAGTAAAGAAGACCTGGACAGAATTAAAGAACTGAACAAAGAACTTTTTCAAAAAAAGGAGGAACTCAGCAGTTTTTCTCACACCGTAAGCCATGACCTGAAAGCACCTGTGGTTGGAGCAGCAAGTCTCTTCGATTTATTTCTGCTGCGCATCAAAAAAGAGCATCCTCAGATAATTGGAGATGAGAGCCTGAAAGAAATACTGGATCGTATACCAAAGGCATTGCATAAAATGCTGGATTTTATAAATACTCAGCTTGATTATGCAGAAGCAGGCCAGGTGATTGGTCGGCTTGAATCAATTTCAATGAACAAACTGATCAGTGCTGTAATTGAAAATTTTGAATATGCCGAAAGAGAAGGTATGGTGCTTTTCAGTGAGTTGCCGGAAATGCCCGAGACAAAATGCGACTCAATACGGATGCTTAAAGTCTGGCAAAACCTGATTGCAAATTCGATTAAATACAGGGGAGACAAGAATCCGGTAAAGATCGATTTTGGCGGACATGAAAATGCAGATTCGGTTAAATTTTGGATTCGCGATGACGGCCCTGGCATATACCCGGAGCATCAGCACAAAGTATTTGAGACTAATGCCCGCTTGAATTACGATGTTGATGGTTATGGTTTTGGTTTGGCAACAGTAAAGAAAATCATTGAAGCACATGGTGGAAAAATATGGATAGATTCAGAAATTACAGATGGTGCCTGCTTTGTTTTTGAACTTCCGCAAGAATCTGTGATTAATTGAGCCAGAAATGGAAAAACAAGACGTCAAATCTATTTTCAGCCTTGATGGAACAAAAAGGTTAATTGCCTTTTTGTCTCAGTTTGCCAAAAAAGAAAAACCAGTTTATAACCTTAAATCTGTTAGAATTCCAAGGACTTCCGGGCGCACCCTGAAAATACTGGCCTTTCTTCTACGCACTCCCGGAACTCGAAGTCTGCTGATTCCAGTTCTGCTTCGTCAGGCAGGCATTCAAAGCTTAAGAAAATGCAAGGTTGAAGATGAACCACTGATGCATCCTGTTCATCCTGCAGATAACAAAATCACTTCTTCAGTCGCAAAAAAATCCATCAAACAGTTCTTTGATTCATTTGAGAAAAAAGAGGCCTCTGACCCTGCAGTGAAAAATGCCGGTGCAGAAATGAAAAGCCTTTTTAATCCTGAAACGGCATTTGATTTTCATCAAGCCTATCTTGAGGGAAAAACATCTCCTGTTGATGTTGCAATGCGTTTGCTGGATATAATTCGCAGTATCGAAGAAAGTGCTGTGCCATTACGTCCATATATAGCCTGGGAAGAGCGGGAATTGATGAAGCAGGCAAATGCTTCCGCAGAACGCTTTTCTAAGGGCAAATCGTTGGGTATTCTTGATGGTGTTCCTGTGTCAGTAAAAGATGAGCTGGATATGCTCCCTTTTAAGACAATGATTGGTACCAGGTTTTATAGTAATCAGCCTCCTGAACAGGATGCAACCAGCGTGGCACGATTGCGTTCCGCCGGAGCTCTTATGGTTGGCAAAACCAACATGCATGAAATTGGTCTTGGAGTTACAGGACTTAATATTCATTATGGAACAACACGAAATCCGCATCATCTCGATCACTATCCTGGAGGTTCATCAAGCGGCTCGGCAGCTGCAGTAGCGGCAGGTCTTTCTCCCATCGCACTTGGCTGCGATGGCGGCGGTTCTATTCGCATTCCTGCCAGTCTGTGCGGTGTTGTAGGACTTAAAACAACATGGGGCCGGATCAGTACCGCCGGGAGCGCACCCCTGCACTGGAGCATCGGCTCAGTAGGACCTATTACATCAACAGCCCGTGATGCAGCAATCGCATATTCATTTCTTGCAGGGCCTGATACAAGACAATCGTGCACTCAAGAACAGCCAGCTGTTGATTTGAAAAATTTTGAAAATTCAAATTTAGAAGGTGTTAAACTTGGAGTTTTTAACTCCTGGTTCAGTCATGCATCTGAGGATGTTGTGAACTGCTGCGAACAGATGCTCAATTCTTTTAAATCTCAGGGTGCTGAGGTGAAGGAAATTGAAATACCTCATCTGGATGAAATAAGAGTCTCACACGCAGTCACAATCGCTACTGAAATGTTTACTTCACTCAAAACTTATATGAAACCATTTCGTCAGCCATTTGGTTTGGATGCTTTGATTAATCTTACATTGGCAAAGAGGTTTTCCGGGAGTGAGTATGTAAAAGCTCAGCGAGTGCGAGCCAGAATGATCAGTAATTTTAAAAATATTTTTCTGGATGTTGACGCCATTGTTACACCGTCAACTGCCTGCACGGCACCACCGATTCTTACAGATGCCCTGATAAATGGAGAGTCTGATCTAAAAACCTTGACAGAATTGATGCGCTTTGTTCCTGAAGCAAATCTTGGAGGATTCCCTGCTGTTTCATTTCCAGTCGGCTATGATGCTAAAGGTTTACCTGTTGGAATGCAGTTAATGGGTAGACCATGGGAAGAGTCATTTCTGCTTCGAATGGCCAAAACTTCTGAAAATTTTTTTACCCGCCACCCGCCGATGATGCGTTTCTCTCTTTTGCCTGATTGAAGTCAGAATGTTTTGAGAGACCGTTTGTCTTATTTTCGTCTGTTTCCAAAAAATCTTGTTTTGAACCCTTATAAAAGGCTACAATTGCACATTTGGTTTGGGCCAGTAGCTCAGTTGGTTAGAGCTGACGACTCATAATCGTCCGGTCG